>NZ_JAEQCE010000108.1:0-18191 GCF_020738665.1 Microcoleus sp. PH2017_08_TRC_O_A | reverse complement strand
AGTTCTGATTTTCTGAAACCTGAGAAAGTTGCTCCTTACTTTCTCCCTCTGCGCCCTCTGCGCCCTCTGCGGTTAAATCATCTAACTCTCCAGAAAAAGCCCGCAGATATCCCAGTAAATTGTGTCGCAACACAGACAAAGATCGATCGAACTTGGCGCGATTCGGCAAAGCAGACCAATCAATCAAACCAACCGCCAAATCAATCTCAGATTGCAGCCTTTCTCCCTTGACGTACATTGGGCGACTTGCTAAAATTTTAATGGATAAATCTTGGGAATGTTTGTTTCCTAAATTTCGAGCGATCGCATTTTGCAAAATCTCTAATTCGTCCGCCACAAAACCCGGATCGAAACAAGTAGAGTCCGCAGCTTCGTACAAACAAATCGATCGCACTAAAGCACCGTTATCGTGTCCAGGACTTACCAACCGTAAAATAACTAAAAATTCATCTCCCGGATTCACCGCCACACTCAACAAAACTCGATCGGCACAATCGAATAAATCACCTTGTCCAACTAACTCACCGTTGACAAAAATAGTCGCATCTTCTGCCCACCAAGTCAAACTCAACAGCAAACGCAAACCCACCACAGGATAGCCGTGCAAATTGTCAGGAATGACAAATTGCTGTCCTAAATAAACAACTTGCTTCCCAGACGGCCAAGCAATATGTCCTTTTTCGTTAAGTTCCGCAACCTGCTTGTTAGAAATACCTACCGAACCGACAGTAGCCGAGTCAGCATCGCAGTACCTCCAACCAGACTGAACGTCCACTTGACTGAGGCGGCGCAACTTCTCTACAACTTCAGAAATATTATTGCTAGCAGGTGGCACAACGGCGCTCATATTTAGTTAAAATAGGACTTGCGTAGGAATCTGGGCTCAGTATCGAACCGCGAAGACGCAAAGGACGCGAAGAAATAAAGGTTTCAGAGGGTTTGAAACTGCGATTAATATCCAGTTTTGATTTTACTGCAAAATTCAGACATTCCGGCGCGAATCTAAAACCTGAATTCAATAATTAAACCTATGTCCGACGGTTACTACGGCCCATACCAAAGCCGACTATTAAATTTTATATCCAAACAGTCCCGCCAAGTTGCCGATAATTGCGATCGCACTTGGCGACAAATTAAACAAACCACTCTCAGCGCTACCCAAATTCTACTTTATCCAGCTTACCTGCTCGTCCAAAGTTCCCGAATGTTGAGCCGACAGTTGCGGGAATCCAGCCAAAAAGTAGATTTACCCGAACTTCAAGAATATACCGATGACGAAAATCCAGATTTTTCGGGAAATTGGTATCCGGGAGAAATTTCCGATGAAAGTTCGATCGACCAAATCTTGCAACTCGCTGAAAATTTGCTAAACTCGTCGCAAACCGCCACAACTTTAGTCAGTTTTCCGCTGTTAATCCAGACAAACCCAGCAACGGAGAAAGCCGATCGCGATTTGCATCCAGCCATCAATTTTATCAAACAAGCTGCCAAGCATCAAACAACTTCCGTCTTAGAACCTCCCCAGGCCAAAACTCAATTAGACAGCCAATCCCAAAAAGTTCAGGGAATCGCGACTTTCATCCCAGCCCGCACTTTAGTCTTAGTCGGAGATGACAATCGCATATTAGATATTTTGACGCCCGAACAGCAAGAACTGCTCGAAAGTCGCATAACTTGGGAAGTCGCCAACGAGGGGCCGGAACGGCGGGAAATTGCTCAAAAAGAATTAAAATTTAATCTCGGTTTAGAGTCTGCTGCGAAAAAATCTCGGTTGGCGCCGGTGCGTCGTTTTTGGGAATTGATGGTCTGGCTCCAGTCGAGTCCGGTTGCTGTGAAAAGAAATCAGTTTGGAGAATCAATCCTCGCAGTCAAAGGCGCGATCGACCGCAATCTCATCTTAGTCCAAAAATCCACCACGCCGATCGCTCCGGCCAACACCGCACAGCCGACGATTGCTCGATCAAATTCGATCGACCGCAATATCCCAAAATTAGAACCTAATTTTAACAGCAAGTTCGATCGCACCGGCAATCCGATCTCCTTTGTCACATTACTCGATCGCGCTGCCGTCAACCTCGAAGAATTTACCCTCCCCCCAGCAGCCCAAACCACCGCTGACAATCCAGAAGTAAAATTTGACACTTCCGCCACGGAAAACAATTCAGGTCTGTCAGCCCGCGAAATCCTCGAAAAATACGCGAAAAACATCGAAAAAATGATTTGGTCGTCCGTAGACCAACTGCTGGGAAAAGAAACGGCAGCTAGTGATAATACTGATAAATCAGTCGCAATTCAGTATTATTTAAAACAACGCCAGGAACAAGATCGAACGGAAAATAGCCCAGAGGTCGATCGACCTTGGTTGAATTGGCAAGACTTATTCGGAGAACCAGCACCGCAGCACTTAATAGTAGGAAGTGCCGAACCCGAGGCAAATGTTCAAAACCTCATATCACAAAATAGCCCAGAAGTCAAGCAGGAAATTGCAAAAACAGTAGAATTGTCAGAAAGTCGATCGACCGCAGTTTCAATATCGCCTTACCCCGAAGCAATTCACAGGATGCTCGCCCAGCTCAAACAGAGCTTGCTTACAAAAGTCCCACAAAGTCAACCCCAAACAGGCTCAAATTTAGCAGTCACTCCAGAAAATAAATCTGGACTCGCAGCAGAATCAACCCCAGAGCGCGCGCCGGAGACCCAAGTGCCAAAAAACACAAACCCGAACACCGCACAAAACAGCAAATCCCCAGCAGCAATCGCCCCCCCCACCAGCAGATATACCCCCGCCCCCAGCATCGCAGCACACCAAAATCAGAGTGCAGGTCTCCCGCCAGCAGACGAATACTTAGAAACAAAAGCAGAATCGATGGGTTACATTAAACACCCACTAGAACAAGTGCTCGAATGGCTCGATTTAGTCATGGTGCGCGTCGAAAAAATCATCGAGCAAATCTGGAATTGGGCAAAAACCAACTTGCCAACAATCCTCAAAAGCAAAGATAAAATTGACTAGAAAACGAGCCTCCCGTGTCCCCGGCTGTCTTACGTGGGGATTAGTCGGTCTGCGGTTTTAACCGCCAGTAAATATTGTATTTGGGGACTAAGCATGGTAATGTAATTGAGTGAGTAGGAATAACCGTCTGCGCGTTGAATCATCCTAGTGCGGAGAAATCCCGGCAACTCAGATATCCGGCTAGAACCGGAATACTTAGAAAGGGCAAATAATGGCAGGTTGAAGAGCGTACCTATCTGGCTTGTGATGGACTCTGAAAGCAAAAGAAAAACTAAAAGTAAGCCCAACTGCAACACCTCTGGTATTGGTAGTTGATTTAAAGGGTCTAGGGGGATATTTGCCTATCCCTTCCAAGTTCGGCTTGGAGAATCCCCCGGCTGAAGCCGTGGGGAGTGTCAATAATCTTTAGCTTATTGGAAAAATTTGGCGGAGCTAAGCGGAGGGCTAAAACCCCGTCCTTTGAGGACTGCTTTCTGCTATAGTCTCCAACAAGTCGGGATAGGGCATTGCCACGACTCTAAATGGATGTGGAGGGAGAGTAAGACTACTCAGGTAGCATCACCCTGGGAAGCGTCAAGAATCACCGCACTTTTAGGGCAGTGAATATGTCAAGATAAAAAAGTTGCCGCAACAGCAGCAAATCAGCTCAGTATTATTTCATCTTTGGAGACTCCCTAGCGTGCTAACCCTCAAAATCGTAGTTAATGTAGTTGTTCTATTTTTTGTTTCCCTGTTCATATTTGGGTTTTTGTCCAATGACCCAGCTCGGAACCCCAACCGCAGAGACATGGAATAAACCAGCTACCTCCCTCGCTGACTCGGGGGCACGTCACCGCAGCCCCCGCACCAGCCAGCAAATCCCCAAAAATTAGTCCAACAAAACTTGACCTCGCACCACTAGCGAGGTTATCTTATGCCGAAAGAAACCAGTTAACAGTTGACAGTTGACAGTTGACAGTTGACAGTTGACAGTTGACAGTTGACCTAGAAGTCCGAGGATTGGAGCAATGAATAGTCTGATTTTAATTTCTCCCTACAAGGAAGGGTTCCGGCTTTAAACCAATTCTTTCTGGTAATCAACCAAGTTTCTGAGGATGAGTCCGTTAGCGACTCGGCACAACCGAAGATTTCCGGTTAACCTTGAAACGCTGCCTGTTAAATGCCAAAATTTGGACGATCGACTCTCCGCTATAAATAAACCTCTAAAATCTAAAATCTAAAATCTAAAATCTAAAATCTAAAATCTAAAATCGGATGATTCACCTGTTGTAACTATGCCCTATCCGGTACCGCCGCCCGAACCCTCTGCCATCATCTACATCGCGAAGCCCAAAAAAGTCGCCCTCACTGTGGCGACAAATGATGGAGACACCCGCAGCAACTCCGCACAAATACCGGAAGCCAGCCCAGAAATCGTTCAGCCCGAACCAACATCCCCGCAACCAGAACCCTCAGCCGCACTCCTCGGTACCACCGAAGCCACCAGTCAGTCTCCTGAAATCGCCACTCCCCTAACCTCCGTGGAAAGTGGCGGCGCAGCGGCGGGATTTCAGCTTCCGGTTGTTCCAGCAGAAAAATCCGAAACTGCGGAAGCCCAGCAAGATACCTCGTTTACTTCTTACCAATTGGGTTCAGTAGAAAATGCCATTGCCGCTCGGAACCGTCAACGAACAGCAGGGGATCAGAGCAAAAAGGACAATAATGCTGTCCGACAGCCAGAAAACGGGTATCAGGCTAAAGGCGAGCAGTTAAAAGATAACTCCCCTGAACCTGCGGAGATTGTTGTTCCCGAACCGCCAGAAACGCCTCCTGCAAAACAGCAAGAGTTCGAGATTCCAACGACGCCAACGACACCAACGACGCCCCCAGGGCCCAAGCCAGCCACTCCCCCAGCGCCGAAACCGCAGCCCAAACCTGCCGCGCCCGGAGTCCGTACCGCGCCTTCTCAGCGAACGGTGCCATTTCCGGTGAGTCCGGCTGATACGATCGAAATTAAGGCCGATAGTCAAGAATTTGACGACAAACAGCAAATTGTCACGGCGGTTGGTAGGGTTGTGGTGCGGTTCCGACAAACAGTGATTGATGCCGATCGCGCGATCGTCAACCTAGTCACCCGCCAAGTGATAGCATCCGGTAACGTCGCCTATACTCGCGGCCAACAAGTAGTCCGCGGCCGGCAGATGGAATTCAATCTCGGACTCAACTCCGGCGCAGTCGAACAAGCCAGCGGCGAAATATTCCTCCCCGCAGCGGGTAGCGAGTTAACCCCCACACTACCGACAGATATTAGTGCTGGAACCATTCTAGAACAGCCGCTGAGCGATCGGCTGACCAGCCAACAGCCCCTTCGCGGAGTCAAATCCCCCGGCGCTGCTACTATTACCATCGGCGGTGGTGGCGCTGGTGGCGCTGGTGGCGCTGGTGGCGCTGGCGGACGCTTAACCGCCCCCCAAATTACCGGCGCCGTCAACCGCGTCCGCTTTGAAGCAGATCGCCTCGAATTACTGCCAAATGGCGTCAGAGTAGCAACCAACATTCGGATTACTAACGACCCGTTTTCCCCGCCGGAACTCGAATACAGAGCCCGAAGAGCAACAATTACCAGGATTTCCCCCACGGCTGAGGAATTAGTCACAAATTCCCCCCGCTTGGTATTTGACAACCGCGTCAAAATACCCGTGTATCCCCGCAGGCAAGTTTTTGACAGCCAACAGAAAAACGGCCCCTGTTTGACTTTCGGCTACGACGGGGGCGACAGAGGCGGTTTGTTTGCCGAGTGCGGTTTTGAAATATTGCAAAACGGGCCCGTGCGCCTGACTCTGACACCCCAAATTTACCTCCAGCGAATCGTGGAAAAGAACGGTGGAAATCCCTTTTCCCCCGACAGCTACGGGCTGAGAGCAAAGCTGGGCGCGACTTTGGGCCCGCGCACCAGCCTTGAAGGATCGGCGTTATTTCTGAATTTTGATAATTTCCCGAATTTAGCTGAAAATGCTTTTCGGGGTAATGTGCGCTTGCGACAGTCGATCGGCAATCACAATTTAGCAGCAGAATATAGTTATCGCGATCGACTGTTTAACGGTTCTCTAGGCTTTCAAACCGTCAACAGCAGTCTCGGGGCCGTCCTCACTTCCCCACAGATGCAAATCGGCAATACAGGCATCAATTTCAGCTACCAAGCTGGATATCAATTTATCAATGCTGACACCGATCGAGCAGATTTGCTCGAACCAGTGCGCGAAAACAACCGCATCGATTTGGGCCGAGGCCAAGTCAGCGTCGCCCTCAGCCGCGGCTTCAACCTGTGGCAAGGTCAACCGCTGCCCCGCACTCCCACCCAGGGTTTGAGGTACACCCGGACGCCGGTGGTTCCCTTCTTACAACTGGCTTTGGGAGTCCGAGGAGTAGGCTCTTATTACAGTAGTGGCGATCGACAAAATTCGATCGCCAGCAGCATCGGCATTCAAGGGCAGTTCGGTCATTTCTCCCGCCCTTTCCTCGACTACACTGGATTTAACGTGACTTACACTCAAGTAGCGCGGGACGGGGTATCGCCTTATTTGTTCGATCGGCTAGTAGATTTGAAAGTCCTGTCTTTTGGACTCGTGCAGCAAGTTTACGGAGGCTTTCGAGTCGGATTTCAAAGTGCTATTAATCTAGACAGCAGGGAAACAATCAGTACGAACTACACTTTAGAATACAGCCGTCGCAGCTACGCAATTATTTTGCGTTTTAATCCTGAGCGTCAAGTCGGCAGCCTGACGTTTAGAATTAGTGACTTCAACTGGAACGGCACACCCCAACCATTTTCCGGGGACGTGCGAACAGTAGAAGGAGGCGTGCGTTTATCCGATTAATTCAATTGGGTAATTAGTAATGGGTAATTGGTAATTGGTAATTGGTTATTGGTTATTGGGTTATTGGTTATTGGTTATTTGTTATTGGTTATTTGTTATTTGTTATTGGTAATAATGAAGCCAAAAAAATCAACAATTCTCAATTCTCCAATTCTCAATTCTCCAATTCTCCCTTCCCAAGAAAGAAAAACTAACGTTCGCGTTGCCTCGTAGGCGACACCACTCCTAACAACTAACAACTAACAACTGACAACTAACAACTGACAACTAACAACTGACAACTAACAACTAACAACTGACAACTAACAACTGACAACTAACAACTAACAACTGACAACTGACAACTGACAACTAACAACTGACAACTGACAAATTACCAATTCCCATGACAGATGGACGTACAATATCTGCACAAGCAGCGGCTCTGCTGGTTCACTACGGTTTTGACCTAGGTGGCAAAAAAGCAGAGAAATTGGCTGGTGAATGGTTGACCAAGTATCCCGGCTATTGGTTGCGTTTAGCAGTGGTTGAAGCGCTTTATCAAGGGCGCTACAAAGCTGTTTCTGTCGGACAGCTATTGAGTATGTGGCACCGGATAGGCCAACCACTCTATCATTTTAATCGCGAGTTTGAACGCTTAGTTTGCAACAATTTTCCTCAAGATTTAACCTTTGAAAGTTATGCTCAACCGTCGCAGGAAGAGATACTTTTATCCCACCCGGAATCCGAATTCGGTGTCGCCGAAATAGATACGAGCAAGCAGTCAGAAGCAGAACTCGATCGCGCGTCAGATGCAGAAGTCCCGAATACAGAAGCCCCGGAAACAGAAAAACTCGCCACTGCTGGCGATCGCACTCAAGAAAATACAGAAGTTGTAGTATATGAAGATGTGGATGTTACGGCTCTGGCCGATGGAGCCGAACCCGATCGCAAATTAACAGACAAACCTGTCAAAAAATCATTCCCAGTTGTCAAACACACTGATTTTCACGCCAAGTTAAAAGCCGTTGCCCGAGAAGGCCGCAGAAAGAAAGGAGAAAGCATCAAAAAGAAATAAGGTGTCAGTCGATTTTCTATGTTTAGATTTACTTCACAGATTCATCTGGGAGCTTGAAAAGGAGTCTAAAATTTTGGGATAATTACTCAGGATAGTCGGGGCTTGTATTCATTTTGGGAAATTAGATATAGAGGTTCTCCCTGCAAGTGAGGTACTCACCAATTACCAGAAAGAATTGGTTGAAAGCCGGAACCCTTATAGGGAGAAATAAAAATCAGACTATTCATTACTCCAATCCTCGGACTTCCTTTGTCAACTGTCAACTGTCAACTGTCAACTGTCAACTGTCAACTGTCAACTGTCAACGGTCAACGGTCAACTGTCAACTTTTCGGACTTCCACCCATCCGAATTTCCGAACAAAAAGATGCTTGTTCCGTACCGTCAGCTTGCTTAACAACGCTAGTCCGCAAGCGCAGATTGGGGATGAGATACCACAGCCTTTCTTCTGCATGGACAGTATCTGATTCTGTAATCAATGTCAGCACATCGTCGCCGCCCATCACGTAGCGGGTGTTTCCCTTGGCTTGCAATACTTTGCCTTCGCTGGGATTGTCGGGATTCGGGACGATCGCCAATATTGTAGAACCAACTTGTTTAGCTTGGTTGCGATCGGGAACACCGTCCCAAGAAATCCGAACGCCCCTGAGTCCAGTTGAGTCCGGGTTAGTCGAGTGCTGTTGGCAAAGTTTGACGACTGCTGCATCGTTAGCTGTCAGCATTTCTATTTTGAGGTCAGATTTACCTGCTTGCAATTCCCCAGAATTGAGATTGTGTACGGTGCGCTGGGAAAACCATTTGCCTGCACTTAACTCGAAAAACTCGATAACATCCATGAAATTTGTCTCTAAACTTAAATAGTTCTTGATTTGCGATCGCGACTTGCGCGCTATCGAGTCAGAAAACCGGTTTTTTCTTGAGTAACTAGCCGCCCAACCAATGATTTTAGCGAGAAACCCGGTTTAAGAGTGCAAGTCCTGTTTTCTATTTTAAAGGAACGGGGCGCACCTGCAAAGCTTTCCGGGAGGTTTGAGTCAAGCAGGTTGCAGGTGCGGTTGAGGCACGAAACCCAAGCAGGCGGGCATCTGTCGGGCAGATCCAGCCCGATCGACCTAAAATTAGAGCATTCGCTACCGTATTTCGCTAAACAAGTCTTGTTCGCACATCAAACAGGATGGCGATCGCTCAAAAATTTTAGCTTAACTCCGTCCCAAAACGGGTACAGGCTGCCAACTTAACTCTTGGCCCCAAATTTTAGATCAATGTTCAACTTTCCCGATTCACTGCGCTGCAAGTCAATTTTTTAATCGTAAACGCGCCCAAGCCTCCGTCCGTCTCAAACTTGTACAGCCACTTTTCCTGAGAGTAGCCGAAGGAAGTCGAAGTATCTAAAATCTAAAATCTAAAATCTAAAATCTAAAATCTAAAATCTAAAATCTAAAATCTATTGGTAGTGTGGAGCGATCGACAATCATTCCCCAAAACCCGTTATGTTAAGAAAAACAACGATATATGTCAGATAGTTGTCGATCGCTAGATTTTGGGCTTTGAGTTGAACGATCTTGGCGGCGGTTGATGGCAATCGCAGGCATTGAAAATTCTCAAACCAGACTCAGACAAAAAAACCAGCGATTCATCGAACGATCGCCAAACCGAGGGCAGCAGCCCGGTAGCAAATAGCCTTTAAATATGCCATGCTAAGTAAACGAGCAAAGTAAGCAAGAAAACTTTCTCGATCGGGTTTTGGGCAAGGTGCAGCTAGCGATCGCATACATTAAAAAAAGACATACACAAATTTATGAGCGAGTTTACACAAGGGCTGGATAAAATGCAGCCCGCAGAACAGACGCACTGTTTGGGAATCCTACCAAGTCAGCTAGCAGCGACTTCCGACTCAGAGAAATTATACAGCTTACTAACAGATTACAATTTTATTGAAGCCAAGCTGTCAGCAGCGGGAGCACAAGCGCTAATAGAAGATTACGATTTAGCAACAAGTCCCGATATTATCACCTCCGATGAAAAAGCCGACAAACTCAAATTAATCCAAGAAGCAATCAGGCTTTCTGCCCACATTTTAGCCAAAGATAAAACCCAACTAGCTACCCAACTAATTGCCCGGTTGATGCGCTTTGAAATTCCCGAAATTCAAGCACTGCTAGCCCAAGCACAACAACAGAAAATACCCTGGCTGCGGCCGCTAACCCCCAGTTTTACCCCCCCTGGCGGCAGATTGCTACGCACTCTCACCGGACATACAGATTGGGTACAAGCTGTAGCAATTACCCCCGACGGCAAGCGAGCAATTTCTGCATCCTCCGACCACACTCTCAAAGTTTGGGACTTAGAAACAGGAGAAGAACTTTCCACCCTCAAAGGTCATCTTACCTACGTCAATGCTGTAGCAGTAACCCCAGACGGAACAAAAGTAATTTCAGGTTCTTGGGACAATACTATTAAAATTTGGAATTTAGCTACTGGAACAGAAATATTAACATTTGCAGGCGATACTTTTGCAGTAGAAGCCGTAGCAGTAACTCCCGACGGCAAGCGAGTAATTTCTGGTTCATGGGACGGCAGCATAAAAGTTTGGGATTTGTCAACAGGGGCAGTGATTTTCAACCTCAAAGGTCACAGCAGTTTTGTCCAGTCCGTAGCAGTAACTCCAGACAGCAAGCGGTTGATTTCCGGGTCTGGCGACAACAGCATTAAAGTCTGGAACCTAGAAACAGGAAAAGAACTTTTTACCCTTACCGGTCACGCAGATTGGGTAAAAGCTGTAGCAGTAACTCCCGACGGCGAACACATAATTTCCGGCAGTTACGACGGCACAATCAAAGTTTGGAGTTTGAGTGCCAGAGAAAAACTTTTCACTTTAGGAATTCACAGCAGTTTCGTCCAAGCTGTGGCAGTCAGTCCCGACGGAAAACGGGTAATTTCGGCGGCCGGCGACAAAACGCTGAAAGTTTGGAATTTGGAAACAAAAGAAGAACTATTTACTTTTACCAATCACATCGCCCCGGTGAATGCTGTTGCTGTCACCCCCGACGGCAAGCGGATAGTTTCTGGTTCCTCTGACAAAACTCTCAAAGTTTGGCACTTAGAAACAGGCAAAGAAAATTTATCATCTGCGGGTCACGATGACTGGGTAAATGCTTTAGCAGTGACAGCCGACGGTAAAAAAGCAATTTCCGGTTCTGGAGACAACAGCATTAAAGTCTGGAATCTGGCAAATGGAGAGGAAATTTTTGCTATTCCCGGTCATAAAGATTGGGTAAAAGCAATCGCTGTTACCCCGGACAGCCAGAGAATAGTTTCAGGTTCAGGTGACAAAACAGTTAAAGTTTGGAATCTGGAAACTGGAGAAGAAATATTTAGTCTGACAGGTCATACAGATTGGGTAAATTCGGTTGCTGTTACCCCCGACGGCAGGCTGGCGATTTCTGGTTCGGGAGACAAAAGTATTAAAATTTGGAATTTGGAAACAGGAGAGGAAGTTTTTACATTTATCGGTCACACCGACGGGATAAAAGCTGTGGCAGTTACTCCCGATGGCAAGCGGATAATTTCGGCTTCCGGCGACACAAGTCTGAAAGTTTGGAGTTTGGGAAAAGAAAATAATATTTTGGCAAATTTATGGAATTTAGTCGTTAAAAATCAACTTTTTACTCTTAAAGGTCATGAGAGTTTTGTGAATGCTGTGGTAGTTACCACAGACGGTAAATGGGGAATTTCTGGGGGAAGGAAGAAACTGATTAAAGTTTGGGATTTGTCGAGTCAAAAGGAAATTTTTACTTTGACGGGTCATGCGGATGCGATTACAGCTTTGGCGACTGTGGGAAATAGAGTGATTTCAGTTTCGGATGATAATACTCTGAAAGTTTGGGATTTGTTGAGTCGAAAAATAGTTGCTACTTTCAGGGGAGATAGTGCTTTGAAAGCTTGCGCTATGGCACCAGATGGGGTGACAATTGTCGCGGCGGAAGCTTCGGGACAAGTGCATTTTTTGAAGTTGGAAGAGGGGAAGAGTCAGTTGAGAGTTGACAGTTGACAGTTGAGAGTTGACATGGTTCCGATCGCACTTTTGCTCAATTTGAAAAGTGCGATCGACCTTTTCCCCAATCCAGTTTACAATTGTTCGGGGTCAATGCCGATCGATCGCAGTCTGTCTAACTTAATTCATCTGGGTTAATTCCCATTTCTCGCAGCCGTTCCGCCAAAAGTTGCGATCGCCGCCGTTCCTCTCCTAAAGCTGTTTCTGCAAGTTCTGCCCGCTGTTCGGCTTGTTCTGTCCGCTGTTCGGCTTGTTCTAGGCGTTGACAAATCTCAACGTAGGAGAAAAATCTAGTGCCATCAGGTCGATAAATTTGCAATTCATCGCCTGATAAATCGAACCGGATGGCTAACCTGGGACTCGCGTAGTTTTCCATAGATGCGATCGCATCTAAGCCATCTTGTCCCCGCAGCCACCCTCGCAGTTGGTTGTTGGTAGGATTGTAGATATAATATTCTTCAACTCCGTGGCGATCGTAAAATAGTAATTTCGTCTCCATTTCATCTTGCGTATTGCTAGGAGAGAGAATCTCAAACACAACTTGTGGTGCAATTCCTGACTCGTTCCACTGCTGATAAGAACTCCGTCTCCTTTTCGGTGTGCCGAAGACAACCATCACATCGGGGGCATTAACAATATTTGGTCTTCCCTGAACCGGATACCAAAATAAATCCCCCGCTACAAATACATTCTCGTCATTAGCATACATCCATTCTAGATTTTGCTCAATGACTAGAATCCAGCGAAACTGGTCGGTATTGTTTGCCATTGGTTTGCCGTCGCTTTCGGGGTAGATAATCTCTTCCTGAGTGGGGACTGGGATTTGACTTACCATAACAGTTGTGCGGGGTGAAATACTGTTGAATTTAATTTTAGCAGTTTACGAGGAGTCAGAAGCGCGATCCTCTGCGAGGGCTTCGCCAACGAGCTTTCTCAAAATAACCTATTTCCCTCTCTTCCTCTGCGCCCTCTGCGCCCTCTGCGGTAAAAAATCTTATTCTTGACACTCCTCGACCTGAAGGTGCGAGGATTCTTGAGGAATTTCTACCTCAATTTCCCTGTTTCCAGGGTTCCCAGACTCCTCACGTTTGCTCAATCGAGCGCGAGGATATCTTCTGGGCGTTTAGGCGCGAACGCCAGGTTTCGCGGAGTCCCCGCGTACCAAATTTAAAGCTCGATCGCGAATAGTTTTTGCTGCACCTATATCAGCGTGTTCGTGGTAGCCACATTCAGTGCAAATGAACTTTTCGCCATCTCTATTAGACTTGTCGATGTGACCGCAATTCCGACATTCTTGACTGGAGTATTTGGGATTAACCTTGATTACGATTTTTCCTTGCTTTGCAGCCAGATACTCAATCTTCAGTATTAACTCGCCCCAGCCTGCATCAGAAATAGAACGGTTTAAACCTCTCTTCCTTGATTGCCCATTTTTCAGAAATCTACCTGTTTTTTCGTCAACCTTTACTCGACATCGGCGCATCATGCCGGAAATATTCAAGTCCTCTAGAGCAATCGCGTCAACGTTACGTGACACTATTTTATTGGCAACCTTCCATTGGTAAGCTTGACGCTTATTGCTAATTCTTTGGTGGAAAAGCCCTAGTTTTTTAGCTGCTTTTTTGCGGCTATTACTCCCTTTTGCTTTTCGACTGACCAATAATTTCTTGATGGTACCCGCCACGTGATTTATCCGTGGAATCAATCCCAAATCGAAAATCTAAAATCCTCTCTTCCCCCGAATTTATCCGTGGGGTCAATCTAAAATCTAAAATCTAAAATCTAAAATCGACTGACTTGTCTCTGTCTAATTCTCAGTGTGCGTTTAGCTTTTTTGGTGGCTGAAAACTTGGGATTTTCAATTTGAGCTCCATCTGATAGATGGACTAATTTTGTAATTCCCATATCGCAACCAATTACCTTGACGACATCTTTGAGAGGTTTTGTCGTGTAATCGGGGACAGACTTGTCCTCAATGCGGACGGATACATACCAGCCATTCTGTCGCTTTCTTACCGCACAAGCTTTAATGGTAAAGCCACCAGGAATTGGGCGCGAGTTGTGGAAACGCATCCAACCTAACTTTGGCAAGTAAATTTTACTACCTTGTATTTTTACCCCCATCATAAATGTGAAGGAAGTGAAATTGCTGCGATTCTTGAATTTAGGAAAGCCGCGTCCGTCAAAAAAATTATTATAGGCAGTGTCTAACCGTTTGACGTTCTGTTGTAGAACTGTCGAATCTATCCCGGCAAACCAGGGTCTAGCTGCTTTCAGTTCGGGCAACGCTGTGATTTGAATGTGGCCTGGGTTGCGCCGAGGGTTTTTAACTTTCCCCTTTTTATCTGTTTTGCCTATTTTCCAAGGTTCCCCAGTGGCACCGTTTTTACTGACACAACTGGTCAACGGACAGGCTTCACTTTTTGTCCTAAGGTCGCAATAGTTGCCTTGAATGAACTGTTGGCTATACTGAGTGATCCTGTCATTAAGACACCAGTTGAAATGGCTTCGCAAAATATCCACCCAATTAGACATTTTTAAGTCTTGTGTTTGATTTGGACGCAACTTGTATACATAGTTTGTCAACAAGTTTAACTCCTCGTTTTTCTTGAGCTGTTATTAGTATATAGTGAAATACTTGCGTGTTTGTACTTTTTACATTTCTTTAGGAAAGAGGGTTTAAGGTTTATAGTTTTACTTACAAAGCCGTCCTATAAGGACGAGGTTTTAGACCCATTTCTCTGATAAAAAATCGCAGCGAAAAGCAGGGCGGACACCGCCCGCCCCAGCAAACTACTTCCGCTGCAACTGTACCCCACGAATAGAATAATCCAAAAGCTCGATCGGGTGCATCAAAGTAACAGCCTTCCCCTGCAACTCCAAATGCTTCTTAATTTGCAAAGAACAACCAGGATTAGAAGAAGCAATCAACTCAGCCCCAGTATTCAGCAAATTCTCCACCTTTTGTACTCCCAAATCATCCGCAATTTCCGGCTGAAGCATATTGTAAACCCCCGCACTCCCGCAACACAAAGCAGCATCCACAGGTTCTTTCAACTTCACCCCAGGGATTTGTTGCAACAACTGGCGCGGCTGCAAACTAATCTTTTGTCCGTGCAACAAATGACACGCATCCTGATAAACAATCGTCAAATCTCCCTCAGTCAAAGGATTGAGTTTCGCCGTAATTCCCGCAGTTGCCAAAAATTCTTGTATGTCCTTCACATTAGCAGCAAAATTCTCAGCTTTCTCCCGATAATCCGGGTCATCTGCTAAAATGTGACCGTATTCTTTCAAAGTGTGGCCGCACCCAGCAGCATTGATAATTACACAATCAACGCCCGTATTTTCAAAGCTGTCAATCATTTGTCTCGCCAAGGATTTTGCCTGTTCCGCTTGTCCTTGATGTTCCGGCAAAGCAGCACAGCATCCTTGACTTTTCGGAATCACAACCTCGCAGCCATTAGCCGTCAAAACTCGCACCGTAGCTTCATTAACTGGCGAGAACAACAACCTCTGCACGCAGCCTAAAATCACCCCAACTCGATAGCGTTTCTCCCCTTGTGCGGGAATGACTTCTGGTAAATTATCCCGGAAAGAATCGACAGTAACTTTCGGCAAAATTGATTCCATCGCCGCCAAGCGAGGAAATACTTTTTTCAGCAAACCTGTTTGGCGAATTAGTTTTGGCAGTCCTAATTTTTGATAAAGAAACAGCGGTACCAGCAAAGGCCGCAATCTGTGAGGATAAGGAAAGAGATTAAAAATTAGAGTGCGAATTACATTGTCAGAAAAAGTGCGTTTTTGATTTCGGGTAACTTGGTGGCGAGTTGCGGAAATTAATTTGTCGTATTGAACTCCCGACGGACAAGTTGTGACGCAGGCTAAACAGCCCAAACAAGTATCGAAATGCTGCGATGTTGCTTCGTTTAAAGGTGCGTCGCCTTCGTTGATTGCATCCATTAAATAAATGCGGCCTCTGGGCGAATCCATTTCTTTGCCGAGTACCCGATAACTCGGACAAGTTGACAAGCAAAAACCGCAGTGCACGCAAGTATCGATCAATTTGGGATCTGGCGGATTGTTGGCGTCGAAACCCGGGATTTCGAGAGTTTTCAAGTGGGGGTTTTGTGCTAGGAAATTGCTTTCTTTAGCAGGTTTTAAGTCGTCGCTGGGAATTGTAGAATTTTCGGAAGTTTGCATAATATATTACCTAATTATTTTGGTTCGTAGTCAGGACTTTAGTCCTTTCAAATTGCCAGCCTAACTCCATCAAGCAAACAAAAACTTCTCTTCTCTTCTTTTCTCTTCCTTTGCGGTCTTTGCGCCTTCGCGGTTCGTTAAAAAACAAATCTGGTTCACAAATAGACATCTCCATAAAAACCAGTATTGAACAGGCAGGATGCCTGTTCCACAATAAATATGGTCGAGGTATAATGATTTAGACCGGGATTCAATAAAAACTGAACTCCTTACTGCAAACTTTAAACTAAATACCGCTGATAAAACGATCGCAATTTAAAATATTCTCCGGGTCAAACTCTTGCTTGATGCGACGCATTAGATCGATCGCACTTCCAGTATAGCCCCAAACATCTAACCCTTGCTTGATGTGGGCTGGCGCAGCCAAAACCGTCAGAAAACCGCCTTTAGCTTCGCACGCCCTGCGTACCTGCAACAGCGTTTCGGCTGTCGCAGTCTCAAACCGCAAAACTCCTAAACCGCTGCCCGCATGAATCAAAGCATCCTGTACCGGCAACTCGTTAATTGCCTTGACTGCTTCCGAGGGTCTGATGCCTATTTTGCAAATAATTGCTGAATTATTCCCAGAATTCCAGACTGTTTCTGGCAATCTTTGCCATAATTTATCCTCATCATTTTCGCCGCAGTTAGTGCCTTGCAATCCCAACTTTTCGCCAACTTCCAACAACCGGGCGGATTGTTGTTTAACGCTTTCGGCGATGCTTTGAAACCTCACTACCAATCCCGAACCTTTACCCAAACTCAGTTTTTCTACTAACTGTGGTGACAGCAAATCAACGGCTGTCGGTGTTAAAGCAGAAGATAATAAAATTTGAGCAGCTTCAGCTAAAGCATTAGTTTCTCCTGTCAGTATGACAGTTCCCGATGATTCCGGCAGCGGATAAACTCGGAATGTTACTTGACTGATGACGCCTAATGTGCCGTAGGAACCGGTCAACAGTTTCATTAAGTCGTAACCGGCGACATTTTTCACAACTCGACCTCCGGCTACAGCAATTTTACCGTCCGATCGCACAAACGTAATTCCCAACAACAAATCGCGCACGCCCCGGTAGCGGTGCCGCAGCGAACCAGTATCAGCAGTAGCGACAATCCCGCCCAAAGTTGCCTGTTGCGGATATGCTGGATCGATCGGCAAAAATTGACCTGCTTTACCTAAAATTTCCTGCAAATCGGCAAACTTCATGCCCGCCTCCGCAGTCACCGTTAAATCGCCCACAGCGTGTTCTACCAGCCGATTCAGGCGCGCCGTACTCACCACAACGATCCCCCCTGCATCAGGAGATCCCCCTAAATCCCCCTTAAAAAGGGGGACTTTGACAACATCTTGCTCCCCCCTTGTTAAGGGGGGCTGGGGGGGATCGGAGTCTAATTGGACTAAACCGCCCCAATCGAGTTTGCTGCCACTCCCTGTCGGCAAGAGTGCCCAGCGATTTCGCCCTGCACAAGCAATCACTGCGGCGAGTTCTTCCTGAGTATGGGGATAAACGGTACAGGCTATTGAAGTACCTGGGGCAACAGCTTTTTCTACCCGTTCTTGCCAAAAAGCCTCTATATCTTGCCGCAGACAAATGCCAGCAGTGCCGACAATACCCTCTAATTCTTGTGTGCTAACGTAATTTTCTGCCGAAATATTTTTCATGAAGGTTCTCAGACGCCCAGTAAACAAACAATCAAAACAGCCCCTCAAACCATTAAATATGAATACGAGCCGATATTCTAAACATAAACAAACAAATGTCTCAAAACCGACTTTCAGTAGGAATTACTGGTCTCAACGAAGTAATTGACGGCGGCCTGATTCCTCAGCGCTCTTATCTGGTACGCGGCAGCCCGGGTACTGGGAAGACTACCGCTCGTAAAAACCTGGACAAAGCTACCCAAAAGTAGTCAATGTTAGACATCTACGTTAGTAATTTTAGTCCACAGTCCTAAAACTACAGGAATA
>NZ_JAEQCE010000211.1:0-1520 GCF_020738665.1 Microcoleus sp. PH2017_08_TRC_O_A | reverse complement strand
CATTGGGGATCTCGCTTCTGATTGAATGGCAATTATCCTGCAAAAAATGTTCATTGATGTCTGCCTCTTGCAATGAGTTTGCTCAAGGGATCTGGGGGTTTTTCTCGAACGCACATTTTGGACAAACAGCAATCTAATGTTTTTCTGCCATTGGCGGCGGTTTGCCAAAATTATCACTTACGTCATTAACACAATTTGTCATCACAGCTATTTTAACCCTGGGAAAATACCAATTCAAGTTGTTTTAAGTTGATTAAATAGCAGCCAACCCATCATAATATCATCCAATCTTCTCAATCCACGCCACAAGGTCTTAACTCCCGGAAAACCATCATGTTTTCTTCCCAAAAAACCTCCCAATTTAGCAATCCAACCAACCGCTTCCCCTAAAGTTGGCGGGTAAGAATGAGGATAACTTTTGTGATAAATTGTTGCATAAAGAGCCTGCCATTCTTGAGGTGATAACATGATTTCACAACTGGCATCATCCGCGAGCCGAGCTATATGAGTAATATAAAGTAAGCGCTTTCGCTACAATGGAATAAGTAGCTAGAGCCATTTCCAACCTTGATGCTGTTTCTAATTGTAGCTTCTCAATTCCACAACCACTTTTTAACACATAATGATAACGCTCAATCAGCCAACGATAACTATACCATCTCACATAAGTAGTCACATCCTCAATACAAGTAATAGGTAAATTTGTCACTAGCCACCACTCAATTGCTGACGACTCAGAAGGTGGTTCGGATTCTCTGACTAAAATAACTTGCAGTTGAATCGGACTTAATTTCTCTTGTTTAGGACGATTTTGAGGGGGTTGAATAGTTAAGGTTTTATACCTAATAGTTAAAGTCGCTATTCGTGATGGTCGAGTCGGGTTGCGCTTCAATTCCACAGTCATTGTGGCTTGCGGTTCGACCAATTCGAGCTCTTCTTTAAGATGGTTCGATGAAGACTCTAAACATCTGTTTTGAGTAGCTCGAATCAAAAAATCTCCTCCCTCACGGTTCGCACAGGCAAACAAGTCATAAAAGTCGGCTTCTCAGTCAGCAATTGTGACTACTTGTTGTGAATCCGGGATGATAGATAACGTGTTTTTTAAAGCATCAAGCCATTTTTGACTCTCTTTTTCTTCAGTTGATTTTTGAGAGGTCGATAATGCCTAATGGTAGCCCCTCTGTTGTCGCTGCCAACGTTGAATGTACTTTCAATCCATGAGCATATTTATTATCAAGATATCCGACTCCTTTGACTGCTTCATGCGTAGTATAATTTAATTCGGTTATATCCTGTATTGCCAAGATAATTTGATGATTTTTAATTCTTGAAACCGTCGCATCTACGTGTCCTTTCCTAAGCTGAGATGGTTTGATATATGGTGAATCCCAAAAATCGTAAGTAGCCTTAGTTTCTGCCCATGTACCACTAGCTTCAGGTACACTGGATGTTGGTTTATCACTCAAGTTAGAAACAATTTTCATGAATCTATTTGTTCTTCTTGCATCTCCCAATTGAGT
>NZ_JAEQCE010000107.1:0-30213 GCF_020738665.1 Microcoleus sp. PH2017_08_TRC_O_A | reverse complement strand
AGCCGACTCCCTTGGGTGAAGCAGGAAGCAGACCCTTCAAGAGCAATCTTGATTGAATAGTGAGACTTGAGAAAGTTTAGCTAAGTTTTGTGTAGCAGCTTACAACCTACCTTGCTGTCTGGAGGAATGTCTGCGCTCCTCTGAGCTTGCGGCAAGGCAAGAATAGCAAACCGCTATTTTGGGGAGCCTCGTTGTGGCTCTGATGATTGCCTCCAAGAACCTGAATTTCAGGAGATTTACAGTTAAACTTCTCAAGAATCTCATCCCCGACTTTCGGGGAGGGAGTATCTAAAAGTCGAGCTGTCCCCAGTCAAAAAGCCCCTGTATCTGACAACTGTCAACGATCGCAGTAAAAGTCAGCAGCACGTCTTTTGACCCTGCTCAAACCGTTCGACTAGCAGTTTAACAAAAAATATAGTACAGTTCTTAAACTCACAATTTTCGGAGATTCGAGGTAATATCATGGCCGAAATAACTAAAGAAGAAATGCGCGAACGCCTGGGAAATATTGACCAGATTCGCGATATAATTTTCGGGGCGCAGCTTAGAGAATACGACAATCGTTTCGACAAAATAGATTCCGACTTGTCGATGATGCAGCAAGATATGCACGCTCGCATCGAACAAGTGAAAACAGTTCTGTCCACAGAAATGAGGGCGGCAGTTGATTCGTTAGAAAAGAAAGTTAAATCGCTCACCTTAAATACGCAAGAAGAAAGTGCTGACCTCCGACAGCAAATCGATCGCGTTAACCGCAAATGCTCCAGCACCATCGAAGCCCTCGACGAGGCGATCGACAATCAAACCAGTTCCATTCGCGACGAACTCTCTCAAACCAGAGAGCGACTCTCCGAAGAAACCCGCACTTTGAAAACACAGGTTTTTGAAGAACTAGACCGACGCTTTTCCATGCTCAGAGATGTTAAAGTTTCCAGAGATGACATGGCAGAAATTCTGTTTGAACTAGGAATGAGACTCAAAGGAACAGAATTTGTGCCCGAACTTAAAGGCGTTGCTGATAATAAGTCAAATAACGAATTTTTGTTGCCGGAGCGCCACCATCACGGATAATAACGCATGGCTTTACCGAAAGAAAATCCAGAAGTTGAAAATCAGCTAGAGGGTTTTGTTTCTAAACCTGACGAGTCTGCTGCCTCGGCAGCAACCCAGCTAGACCCCTTGTTGACTCTGTTATTCGATCTCAAAATTATTGCTGGTTCAAAGCAGCAAAATCCCGAGTCCGAAGCTGACAGCAGCGGCAAAAACGGTCAAGCTGGGGCCCTCGGCGGGTCGATCGATTTGTTAAGTATTTCCTCCGCACAGCCAGAGGAAATTGCAGCGCAGCAAAATCCCGAACCCGAAGCTGCTAGCAGCAGCGGCAAAAACAGTCAAGCTGGAACCCTCGGCGGGTTGATGGATTTGTTAAGTATTTCCTCCGCACAGCCACAGGAAATTGCAGCGCAGCACAATTCCGAACCCGAAGCTGACAGCAGCGGCAAAAATAGTCAAGCTGGAGCACTCGGCGGGTTGATGGATTTGTTAGGTATTTCCTCCGCACAGCCAGAGGAAATTGCAGCCGTGCCAGAAACTGGCTCTTGCCAACCCGATTCTACTGCTTCCCCGGCTGTTGCAGACGAGTCCCACAATTTGCTGTTCGCTACTCACAAACTCAACACTTCTGAACTGGAAAGAAACTATTCCTCAGCTAAAACTATAGATGTTTCCGCAGATGTTTCGGATTTGGAGAGAGAATCACCCTCGCTACAAGCATTCCCTGACTTAACAATTTCCGATTCTCCCCAGTACGTACAGGGCGAAAAATCCCAGGATTCTGCTGACACCGCTGTAGAGAATTCGCCCATTCCCCAAACTCTGGCGCCACCCGCAGCAACCGATCCGAATTCCTCAGTGTCCGGACTTTCGCAGCCATCCCAAAAAATATATGCAGATGCAAGTGTGGCATCAATTGAACCGAAGCGAGAGTCGCAAGAACAGCCGATACCACTATCGCAGCGATCGGAAATCATAGGCGATATTAAACAAGAATTCAATGAAGCCGACAGCGCGATGGGAAGGCTGCAAAATCTGATTTTTGGCTCGCAAATGTCAGATATCGAGCAACTCAAAAATCTCCTAGCAGAAACTGATTTGCCGGGGGTGTGCAATCTGCTAGCAAGCATCGACTCTAAATTAGAAAAACTGGAACACCAAATCTACGATCCACAAGAGCTGATCGCCCTAATGCTGCCTTGGATCGCAGAAATTCTCAGCCGCAAAATTGCCGATTCCAGAGAAGAAGTTGTTAATGCGATAGTCCCAATTATTGATGAAGTGATTAGGGCTAAAACTGTGGAAAACAGGCAAGCAATGAGTTCGGCGATAGGTGAGTTGCTGCCCGACGCACTTGCTCAACAAATAGAAAATTCGCCAGCGGATATTGCTCGGGCGATCGCCCCAGAAATGGGTTTGGCGATAAAAGAGCAAATTCGCCTCGATCAAGAGTCGATCGCCCAAGCCCTCGCCCCGGAAATGGGCAAAGCCATTACAGCCCAAATCGCCCTCGAACGCGACTCTATGGTGGATGCTCTCTATCCCGTCATTGGCAGTACGATCTCTAAATACATGGCAGAAGCTATTAAAACTATCAACGAAAAAGTCTCAAATAGCTTAAGCATGGAAGGAGTTGGGCGCAAAATTCGCTCCCAAGTACAAGGAGTCTCCGAAGCTGAATTAATCCTCAGAGAATCAATACCTTTTACCGTCCAAGCAGCATTGTTAATTCACAAGGCATCTGGCTTGGTAATTTCCGAAGTTCAACACCCCGCAGGCAATTACCAGTTAGAAGCGGAAATGGTAGCAGGAATGCTCACAGCTATTCGCAGCTTTGTGAACGAATGCATCGTTCAGCCCGGAGAAATTTCTGAACTCAATCTAATTGAATACGGCGACTCAAAAATTATGTTAGAAGTAGCGGGATACTGCTACATGGCAGTCGTGATTAAAGGAGAACCGCCACAGTCGTTCATTAACAAACTCCGGCAAACACTTACTAATCTGATCCTTAATTACGCTAAATTAATTCACGAGTTTAACGGCGATCCCGGTACTATACCGGACTCTGTGCACCCGTTCATCCAAAGTTTATTCGACCCGGTGGAAAGGGAAAAATCAAAAAAACCCCCCTTCGTGCTGATCGGGGTGACGATCGCAGCGCTAACCTTAATCTCAACACCTTGGGTAATTTATCAGCACCGCCGGAGCATTGACCGCCCCCTGGCAACAAATGCCGCTTTAGCTTTAGCCTCGACCCCAGAATTAGCGGTTTACCGCTTAAACGCCGACGTGGAGGGCAACACTCTCAAGTTAACCGGAAATTTGCCAAATCCAGAATTGCGGGAAAAAGCCGCCAAAATAGCCGCCTCAACTGCACCAAATCTGAAATTAGACAATCAAATTGTCGCTGTAGATGTACCTCCAGATCCCGTGTTGACGGCGGGTGAGGTGCAGCGGATCACCGCTGTTTTGAACCGCTTGTCGGGTGTTTCTATTTCTAGTCGGTATGGCGATCGCAAAGTTACAGTAGAGGGGACAGTCATGGAGGCTGTCGATTCACAGAAAATTGCTCAGTCCCTGAAGCAAATTCCCGGCGTTGAGTCAGTCGTTAGCACTGTGAAACTAGATCCGCTTAAAATTGCCACCCGCATCTACTTCGACCAAGGAACGACAACATTAGACTCAGCATCAGAAGAAATTATCGCCAGTGTTAAAAGTTTCATGGATCAATATCCTCAAAAACAGATTAAGATAATTGGACACAGCGATCGCACTGGGGAACTTGTCATCAATCAACGGTTGTCGCTCCAGCGTGCCACAGCAGTGCGAGATGCTTTGCTGCGGCAAGGTGCCAATCCGAAGCGCCTCCTGGCGGTTGGCAGTCAAAATCCTCCCCCCGGCGTGGAACCCAATCAACCGCTACTTTTAAGCAGATGCGTGCTATTTGAACCAATAACTAAGATCGTAAACAGCAAATAATTATGTCAGTTACTATATCTAAAAAAATGTGCATGATCGGCGACTTTGGCGTCGGTAAAACCAGTCTGATCCGCCGTTTTGTCGATCGGCAATTCAGCGACGAGTACCTCTCCACCGTCGGAGTAAAAATTTCCCGCAAAAGTATCGCATTAGAAAACACCAAACACCCGGAAAGTGTCACCGCACAGTTGCTGATTTGGGACTTAGAAGGACATACAAAATTCAAAGGAATCGCACCGACTTACTTACAAGGAGCTAGCGGCGTTTTAATCGTTGCCGATGTCAGCCGCTCCGAAACAGTTGAGCGAATCTCCGAACACGTTAAGCTGTTTTCTTCAGTCAATCCCAAAGGATCAATAATCGTCGCTTTGAACAAAGTAGACTTGATTGACGAAGAAAAATTGGCACTGCTAGTGGAAATCTCCCACTCAATCGGTCAAGACAAAGTAATAGCAGTTTATACCACATCGGCTAAAACCGGCAAAGACGTTGACGAAATTTTTCACAAACTAGCTTACACAATGGTAGAACAAGTATGAACCGTTCGTAGATGTATACCCACATCTACCCAAACAGAGCCTGCATTGGGTAGATGCTGCGAACGTGCAGGAACAGGATAAGACCTACGTTGTTTGAGTCATGACACCTACAGATGAACGCCAGTTTGTAGCTCTGTCGATTGCTATTAAGGAACGGATTAATTACATACAGATCCGCGTGTTGCACTCCCAACAAGCTCTTTCAACATTTCCGAGGCAAACATTACTTAGAAATAAGGCTGACAGAAGATGTCAAACTACGTTTTTCTCATTGATGCCAACAAAAAACCGATGAATCCGGTTCATCCCAGTCACGCCAGAAAACTTTTAGATTCGGGCAAGGCTTCGGTGTTTCGGCGCTATCCGTTCACACTGCTCCTCAAGCGAGTAGTAGAAAACATTGGGAGCATCTCAGTTTTGCAAGAAGCATTTTTTATGGTAGTGCTGTCCCCGCTCGCGTGCTTGTACAAGCACGCGAGCGGGGACAGCACTGTAAATGCAAAACTGAGATGCTCCCGGAATATTGGGTGCATCTCAATGCAAGCAAATATATCCGTAGGGGCGAAGCATGACCGTAGTCAATATGGGATTATAACTAATAACTTATATGCGGTCATGCTTCGCCCTCTTCCCAAGTGAGATACACCCGGAATATTGCACAACAGTTCACAGGAAAGATGGTTACAGCTATGCCTGAAAACATACTCAAAAAAGAACGAGTGTCTGGATATGTCCACCAATAATTATCGAACAGTATGAACCCCCTTTTTAGAAAGCTCCTGGGTCCGCGACAAACAGAGTATCTAATAGTAAATCACAATTTCATCATTCAGGAAACCTCTGCCGAAGTGCAGAATTATGCCGATACTCCGGGTGACGCGCTCCCCGGTACAGATGCTCGCATCTGTTTTCCCGAACTGATTGGAATTGAAAATATCCTCATGTCGATCGTGATGGGAAGGCGGCCGAGTTTTGAACTCAAAGGTATCGCTCGGTTTGCCGACAACAACCGCCCTTTATACTTCGATATGTTGGCGATAGAACATGAAAACGAACAAGATATGGCAAGTAATTTGCTAATTTTGATTGAAGATGCCACCGAAAAAATGGTGATGAAGCAATCCTTGATTCAGAGAGCGAATGAAGCTAATCTTTTGCTGAGCGCCTTAGCCGCTTCAAAAGATTATATAGATAAAGTGATTCGCTCCATGGGCGATGCTTTGTTGGTGACAACAACATTAGGAATTATCAAAACAGTCAATCAATCGGCACAATGGTTATTTGGGTACAGCGAAGCAGAATTAATCGACCAGCCTCTCTCCATCATAGTAGTCGAAGAAACATTGCTTTACCAAGGTCGCCACCGCTATATTTTGTCTCAAAAAGAGCTGCTCAGAGAATTGGAAGTAGTCTGCACTACTAAATCGGGAGAAGAAATTTGGGTAGAATTTTCCTGCTCGGCAATTCAGACAGAATTAGACGGACTTTATGATTTCATATATATCGGCAGAGACATCACAGAACGCAAGCAAGAAGACATGGAAATTCGTCGCTCTCTGGTAAAAGAGCAAGAACTCAGACAGCTTAAATCTCGTTTTTTCTCGATGCTGGCTCACGAATTCGGCAATCCTTTAAATACAGTATTATTTGCTACTCAAATTCTCAAAGAATATGGGGACGAAATTACCCAAGCGGAAAAACAAGAATACCTCGAACACGTTAAATCAGCATCTAAACACATGGCTCAGCTATTAGATGACGTGCGGTTGCTCAGCAGCGCCGAAGCTGGAAAACTCCAATTCAATCCCGCACCACTTGACTTGCGAAAATTTTGTAGCGAGTTAGTAGAATCAATAAAAATTAGCTACGGACAAAATCATAAAATTAATTTTGTTTGCAGAAAATCTATTGCGCCTGGGAAAAAAACCGCTCCGGAGTCGGAGGCAACAGAATACTCGCCCGCACTGGATGCCAAATTGCTGCGGCACATCTTGACAAACTTGCTGTCAAATGCTGTAAAATATTCGCCGATCGACAGCTATATTGATTTTCAATTAAATTGTCGTCATGAAGAAGCTATATTTAAAATAAAAGATGCGGGCATTGGCATTCCTATAGAAGACCAAGAACAACTGTTTGAATCTTATTACCGGGCCCAAAATGTCGGAAAAATACCTGGTACAGGACTGGGTTTATCCATAGTTAAACAGTGTGTAGACCTGCACGGAGGTCAAATCGAATTTTCCAGCGACACAGGGTTAGGCACTACCTTTGTAGTCACAATTCCATTTGCAAAACAGAGGTAATACGATTTGGGAATTGGGAATTGGGCATAGGGCATAGGGCATAGGCATAGGGCATACCTCACCACGCTTGAGAACCGTTATAATACGATTTTCCATTTTCCATTTTTCGATTTTCCGATTTGGGAATGACCCGCCCAAAAATGGGTACCGTGCCACGTAAGCGACCTTGGCTGGTCTATTCCAAAACTTTAGACAAAACTTCAAGGTGCCAGATTCATCAAATCGAGCAATGACTAATGACCAATGACCAATGACCAATGACTAATGACTAATGACTAATGACTATCACGAACTGAGGGCACGTTCACCACTACAAAATCCAACATGACAACCCTGTTAAATAAATTGTTGGTTCCCCACCACTTGGAGTACCTAGCACTGGATCAAGACTTTCTTATCGCAGAGACATCTCTCAACGTGCAGCGGTTTGCCGACTGTCCCGAGGAAGTAGTTACCGGAAACGATGTCCGCATTCCCTTTCCCGAATTCCTGGGAACTGAAGAAATTTTAATCGATATTTTTGAAGGGCGGTTGCCAAATTTTGAATTAAAAGCGATGACGCGAGTATTAGAAAATGGCTCGCGGCTTTATTTTGATATGTATATCGTCGAGTTCAGCAATGACGATAGCGAGCAGAGATTAATTGTATTTTTTGAAGACGTAACCGACAGGATGGGTTTGGAACAAACTCTAGTCCAAGCTACCAATGAAATGAATATTTTATTGAGTACCTTAGCCGCTACTAATAATTATGTTGAAAAAATTATTACTTCCATGGCCGAAGTTTTGTTGGTGACAACGGCCTCGGGAAAAATCAAAAAAGTCAATCAAGCGGCTCAAGATTTGTTCGGTTATAGCGAATCGGAATTAGTAGGTCAGCAAATAGACACCCTTACTGCTGAGGGCGCATCTTTGCAAGCAGTCAGCCAAGAGTCGCCTCAACAATCTCAAACTAATACTGAAGTAATTTGCACCGCAAAAACAGGAGAAAAGCTGACAGTTTCCTTTTCCTGTACGCCGATTCCAAGTGACATGAAAAGTTTTTCTGCAACTTCTACGGCCCTCCAAGATTTTGTGTACATCGGCCGCGACATGACATACAGACAGCGAGCCCGCAAGCGAAAAGTAGCTCAGTACGTCACCACTCACATCCTCTCTACATCCGAAACAATCAAAAAAGCTCTAGAAGCAATTCTCCCCGCAATTTGCGACAGTTTGGGGTGGGATACTGCCGAACTTTGGATGCCGCCGGAAGCTGGGGAAAAACTGCTGTTAGGAAGTAAGAGAATAACTGCGATTTCCGACCCCAATTTGCTGCGGTGCGTCGCCTGTTGGACAAAAGGCTCAGTTTCCATCCCCAAATTTGCCGAATCTGCCGAACAAATGATCTGTGGATTCGGGGAAGGATTGTCGGGTCTCATTTGGGGCAGCGGTTCGTCTCAGTGGATTGCGGATGTAACAGAAAGCGAAATTTTTATTAGCAGAGAAATTGGCGTAGAAGAACGACTGCACGGAGCTTTTGGCTTCCCAATTTTGGGGGACTACGAGCAGGAAAATTCTGAAAGCTCTGTGTTGGGGGTGATGACTTTTTTTAGCCGCGAAGTGCAGTATTTGGATGAAGAATTGCTCCAGACAATGGCAACAATCGGCAGCCAACTCGGTCAATTTATTAAGCGCAAGCAAGCGGAAATAGCTTTGCGGGAAAGCGAAGAACAATTACGAGACTTATTTGAAAATGCTACTGACTTAATTCAAAGTATTGGAGCTGACGGTCATTTTTTGTATGTAAATCGGGCTTGGCGGGAAACTCTGGGCTACAGCGAAGCCGAAATTGCTCAAATGACTGTTTTTGATATCATTCATCCCAACAGTTCCCCAGAGTCGATGGAGATATTATGTCAAGTTATTACTAAAAAAGCTGTCAATGAAAATACTTTTTATCCCCACTCTATTCAAATAATATTTATTACTAAGAATCACGAACAAATTTTGCTGGAAGGTAGCATAAACTGTAAGTTTTTGGAAGGTTCTTTAGTAGCGATTCGCGCTATTTTGCGAGACATTACTGCTCGCAAGATGGCGGAAGATGCTCTAGCAAAATCTGCTTCCTTGCTGCAAGCAACTTTTGATTCTACTGCTGACGGTATTTTAGCTATTGATAGGAGCGGAAAAATAGTTACTTTCAATCGAGAATTTGTGGAAATGTGGGGGGTACCTAGCGACGTGATGGCGCTGCGAGACGACGCAACAACGATCGCCTTTGTGCAGAACCAACTCAAAGACCCGCAAGCATTCCAAGAGAGAATAGAATCGCTTTACGACCAGCCAGAAGCCGAAAGTTTTGACTTGTTGGAATTTGAAGACGGCAGATTTTTTGAACGCCATTCGGAACCGCAGCGGCTGGGAGATAAAATTATCGGTAGAGTCTGGAGTTACCACGATATTACGGAACGCAAGCAAGCAGAAGATGCCCTGCGGGAAGAACAAGAAAAATCGGAAAATCTGTTGTTAAATATCTTGCCCGTGGCAATAGCAGAACGACTCAAACAAAACGAAACGACTATTGCTGAATATTTTCCCGAAGTGACTGTTTTGTTTGCTGATATTGTGGGGTTTACAGCTTTGTCTTCTGTGATGAATCCGATCGACCTCGTGGAGCTCCTGAATAAGATTTTCTCAGGATTCGATATGTTGTGCGAGCAGCACGGCCTAGAGAAAATCAAGACCATCGGCGACGCATACATGGCGGTAGGAGGGCTGCCCTACCCTCGGGCAGACCATGCAGAGGCGATCGCCCAAATGGCCCTAGATATGCAAAAAGAGATAGCTCGGTTTAATGGTCTGAATAAGAAATATTTTAGCATCCGCATCGGCATCCACAGCGGCCCGGTTGTTGCCGGAGTGATTGGCATCAAAAAGTTTATTTACGATTTGTGGGGCGATACGGTAAATATCGCTTCCCGCATGGAATCTCATGGTTTGCCTTGGCGGATTCAAGTCAGTGAAACTACTTATGACTTATTGAAAGACAAATATTTGCTGGAAGGGCGCGGAACTATTGAAGTTAAAGGTAAAGGGGGTATGAAAACTTATCTGCTTGTAGTTGACAGTTGACAGTTGACAGTTGACAGTTGACAGTTGACAGTTGACAGTTGACAGTTGACAGTTGACAGTTGACAGTTGACAGTTGACAGTTGACATAGTGCGAACTCATAGGCAGCATCTCATGTTTGTAAAAAGGATTTTTTTATTATAGTGCGAGCACGCAAGAGCTCGCGTATTGTAGAATACGCGAGCGGGGACAGCACTATAAATGAAAACTGAGATACTCCCAACTCATATAACTCGCGAACAGGAGTCAGCAGTCAGCAGTCAGCAGTCATCAGTCATTAGTCATCAGTCATCAGTCATCAGTGATTAGTCGTCAAGCTGATGACTAAAAGTGTTGCTAAAGTTAGTTAGGAATACTTTTTGACCAAGATTTATGGAACTTGCTAATTTGTCGGTAAATTTACGATCGCCCTTAGAATTTGTCGATCGCCATCCTGTGACAGTTTCGCCCTCAACTTCCCTCCCAGATGCGATCGCCCTAATCCGTCTGGCGATGGACGCTTGTCCGCTACCGAATTCACCTGCACACTCAAACGAAACGGTAACAGCATCAATTAGTTGCATCTTAGTGGTCGAGGAAAATCAGCTAGTCGGATTGCTAAGGTTGGCAGATCTGCTGAACTTAGCCACCACATACGGATGGCAAGAAATGAAAGTTTCCGGCGCCATGACGCGGAATTTAGTTGTCTTAAAAGAATCAGAATTTACAGATATTTTTACCGCATTTAAGCTATTTTGTCAATACTCGATCGATTGTTTGCCAATTGTAGATGAACGGGGTCAGCCAGTAGGTTTAGTCACCGCAGAAAGGATTCACCCAGAAATTTACAGCCTCGTTAAAATGTTGCAGCAAGAAGTTGTCAAACTTCAGCAAAAACAGTGTGAACTCTTAGAAAGTAAGTCAGAAATCGAAAAACAAGTCAGCGATCGACAAAACGCCGAAAATGCCCTGCGGGAGAGCGAGGCGCGCTACCGGGCGATTGTGCAAGACCAAAGCGAACTGATTTGCCGCTACCTCCCCGACGGCAAATTCACATTTGTCAATCAAGCTTACTGTCGCTATTTCGGCGTGCAACCAGAAGACTTGCTCGGTAACAGTTTTATGCCACTGATCCCAGAAGTAGACCGAGAAATTTTTCAAGAACAATATGCTTCTCTGTCTGCGGAAAAGCCTGTGTTTACTTGCGAACACCGAGTAATTTTGCCGAGCGGGGAAATTCGTTGGCAGCAGTGGATCGATCGGGCTATCTTCGATGCAAACGGAGAAATTGTGGAGTATCAAGCTGCCGGTCGGGATGTCACCGATCGCAAACAAGCAGAAATCGCTTTGCAGCAACTCAATGCAGAGTTAGAACTGCGAGTCCAGCAGCGCACTAAATTTTACGAACTGGCAGTATCGGCGGGCAAAGTGGGGGTTTGGGACTGGAATTTGGAAACCGACGAAATCTACGTCGATCCGTCTTTAAAAGCTTTGTTGGGCTATCAAGACGCAGAGATTCCCAACTGCATGGAACATTGGGGATCTCTGGTTCACCCGGACGATCGAGTTGCCGTCGGGGGAGCAGTCTCTGCTTATCTAGAGGGTGTGACAGAAATTTTTGAAGTCGAACACCGGATGCTCCGCAAAGACGGTAGCAACTGCTGGATGTTTGCCCGCGGGACTGCGGTTCGATCGCCCGACGGCAAAACCTACCGACTGATCGGGACTGACACCGACATTACCGATCGCAAATTGACCGCAGAAAAACTGCAAAACTCGGAAGCTGAACTGCTGGCGCTGTTTAATGGCATGACGGATATCGTGCTAGTTTTCGACGCCAGCGGCCGCTACCTCAAAGTCGCCCCCACGCCTCCCCAATTGCTGTACAAACGGGCTAATGAAGTGCTAGGCAAAACCCTCGCCGAAATCTTCCCAGAAGCCGAAGCTAATTTTGCCCTCGGCCACATTCGCCAAACCTTGGCATCTGGACAAACCCACAGAGTTGAATACAGCATGGAAATTGAGGGCAAGTTAATCTGGTTTGATGGCAGTATTTCGCCGCTGGGAGTCGATCGGGTGATGTGGGTAGCGCGAGACATTACTGCTCGCAAACAGGCAGAAGCTGCACTGCAAAAGAGTGAGGAAAAGTTTCGCAATTTGTTTGACGATGCTCCAATTGCGATCGGTTTGGCAAGCGTGCACGATTACCGCACGATCGAGGTGAATGAAGCTTACCGCCAGATGTTGGGCTACAGCGATAAGGATTGGGCGGTAATGAGTTTCGCTGATGTCACCCACCAGGAAGATTTACCAGCAGATGTCGAGCAAGTCAAGCAGTTGGTCGAGGGCAATATTCCTCGCTTTCAAATGGAAAAACGCCTGATTAAGAAAAATGGCGAGCTGATGTGGGCAAACATGACGGTGACGCTGATTCGGGATGGCGAGGGCCTTCCTCTCTACAGCATGGCGGCGATCGAAGATATCAGTTACCGCAAGCGCGCAGAAATGGAATTGCAGCAGTTAAAAGAACGCCTGCAATTTTTACTTGCTTCTAATCCTGCGGTAATTTTTACTGCCGCTGCGGCGGGGAAATTTTGTATTACTTACATCAGCGACAACGTTCAGACAATCGTTGGCTACGAGCCGCAAGAAGTGTTAGCAGATTCTAACTTTTGGTCGGGCAGGATTCACGCTGAAGATCTGCCACAATTTATAGTAAATTTTTGTGCTTTGTCTGAGGGTAAAAATTGCATTTACGAGTACCGCTTTTTGCATAAAAATGGAATGTATCGCTGGCTGCGGACAGAACTGAAACTATTGGTTGACAGCAGGGGCATTCCGATCGAAATTATTGGTTACGCCGCCGATATCAGCAATTCTAAATGCGCTGAAATAGCTTTGCGGCAGCAGTTTGAGCAAGAACGGCTGGTGGAGGCGATCGCCCGTCGCGTCCGCCAATCTTTGCAATTAGAGGAAATTCTCAACACCACGGTTGCCGAACTCCAGCAAGTCTTGTTAGTCGATCGAGTTTTGGTATATCAAATTTTACCCGAAATTGGCGGCCGAGTCATTGCTGAAGCGGTGGTAGAAGGATGCAGTCGGCTGATAGATAGATTTTTTGGCCGAGAGGTTTTTCCTACCGAATGTTATCAGCTTTATTTGCAAGGACGAATTTGTGCAATTTCCGAGCTAGATGACCCCTCCATTACACCTTGTATGATGGAATTTCTGCAACAAATTGAAGTTAGGGCTAAGTTAGCAGTCCCAATTATTCAGCACAGCCAACTTTGGGGATTGCTAATCGCGCACCAGTGCGATGGGCCCCGGGAGTGGCAAGAATGGGAAATGAATTTATTTCAGCAGTTGGTGAATCAATTGGCGATCGCCATTCAGCAATCTCTACTTTACCAGCAACTGCAAGCTGAACTGAGCGATCGCTTCCAAGCGGAGGCAAATTTAAAAAACTCCCTCAAAGAGAAAGAGATTTTGCTCAAAGAGATTCACCACCGCGTTAAAAACAACCTCTGCGTAGTTGCCAGCCTGTTAGAATTGCAATCTAACACGGTTGCCGACCCCCAAATAGCCAAAATGTTTGAAGAAAGTCAGAACCGCCTGTACTCTATGGCTCTGATTCACGAGAAACTGTACCGCTCGACTAACCTGGCAAAAATTAATTTTGGCGAATATCTAGAAGATTTGGTCAGTAACTTGTTTCAGTCTTACAATATAAGTGACAACCGCATTCAGTTGCAGGTATTAGCTGAACAAATCTCCCTAAATATTGAGACTGCTACTCCCTGCGGCTTAATTGCTAATGAATTGGTTTCAAATACCCTGAAACACGCTTTTCCTCACGATACGAGCGGTACAGTTAGTGTACAATGCTATCAGACTGGCGATCGGGAAATCCACCTCTTCGTTAAGGACAACGGGATTGGCTTTCCTGAAAACATAGATTTTAGGAAAACTAACTCGATGGGCTTTCAAGTTGTCTGTACTTTAACCGAGCAGTTAGAAGGAACCATCGAAATGTCAAGAGAAATCGGCACAGCCTTTCACTTAGTATTTAACGAGTTAATTTACTCGCAAAGGTTCTAAAATCATGAATTTTCCAGAGCAAAAAATTAATAATATTAATATTTTAATTGTAGAAGACGAGCTATTGATCGCTAAGAACTTATCTCAAAGATTAGAAAAATTTGGATATAAAATCGCCGATGTTGTTTCTTCAGGAGCCGATGCCATCCATCGCGCAGGCGAACTCAAACCAGATTTAATTTTAATGGATATAGTAATCAAAGGCGAGATTGACGGCATAGCAACAGCAGCAATAATTCATCAACAATTAGATATCCCCATTATCTATACAACTGCTTATGCCGACGATGAAACTTTGCAGCGAGCAGAAAATACTGGTTCTTATGGCTACCTCCTCAAACCGTTTAAAGAAAGAGAAATGCACGCTACCATCAAGATAGCGCTGAGTAAACATCAAGAAGCCGTTGAAATGCAAAAACTCATGGCACTAGCAGCAGCGAAAAGCGAAAATAGAACGCGATTTGTTTCAATGGCATACCACGATTTAAACACTCCTTTGACTACCATACAGCTCTCGGCTGAAATGCTGGAAGATAGCGATTTGAAAATATCGCCAGGAACAACAAATAAAAATGTCAATCGCATTAAAAAAGCCGTCAGCAATATGAGTGAATTGCTGGACGATATTTTAATGCTCAGCAAAGCAGAAGCAGGCAAACTTTCCTTGAATTTAAATGAGCTAAATGTGACAGAGTTCTGCACATCTATTTTAGAAGAACTGCAACCGATCGTCACCGACAAACACCTTGTAACTTTCCTCGCCCAAACAGAGCCACTCCACGCCAATCTTGACACAAAACTGCTGCACCAATTGCTGACTAATTTGCTTTCAAACGCTATAAAATATTCTCCCAATGGCGGTTCTATTAGTTTAGAATTAAGCTGCGAAAACCAGCAAATAATATTTTGCGTTCGAGATGAGGGAATTGGGATGACAGCGGGATATGAAGAAAAACTCTTTCAGCAGTTTGAACGAGGTGCGAATGTAGGCAAGATTAAAGGTTCGGGTTTGGGACTCTGCATTGTCAAACACATAGTTGACCTGCATGGCGGTACAATAAGTGTGGAAAGTGCGATCGGTAAAGGTACTACATTTATTGTGGCGCTGCCTTTTTTAGTTATTGGTCATTAGTCATATTATGTCCGGTCAATTACCCACAATTAAATTGGTTTGTAGTGAGGACTTTAGTCCTCTGATTTTTATGAGGACTAAAGTCCTCACTACAAACAGGTTGATGGCGGTCATTTTTCAGCAAATCTATCCGGAGATAAAATCTCGATCGCCCAATCTTTTTCTTCCGCCGCCCTATTAGCAAATCGCTCAGCCAAAGCAGGTACGATCGCCAACGGATTGCTCAAACCAGAAAAAACGTGCAATCCAGGGCGATCGCGAATTTCCCCCACTACGGGAAACCTATCAGCGCTAAATGCCACAATACAATCGTGCCAAGTTGCCGGTAAATCTGCCGCATCTGGCAAAACCTTGCCGATACCTGCACGAATTGCGGTTTCGCTGGTTTTGCGATCGACTTTCGCGTTCAAATCGCTCAAAGTGCGAGACAATTGGCCGATCCGCAAACTCCCGTCATTAAATTGAATTGCACCCGAATCTAAAATCGGCGGTAACAACTCCTTACCCGGTTCGTCCCAAAGAAAATCTACCTCAATTTTACTAGATTGTGCTTCCAATTCAAAACGTTTTAATAGTGCGGGCATCACCAAAGTCCTGAGTTTCAAATCCACAGGTGCCGTCTCCAAAATCTCAGCACGACTAAAATAAACTCCCACAGAAATACCCGCCGTTTTTAGCAAACTACGACTCCAACCTCCAGCACAAATTACCGCATTTTTACAGGCATAACTTTCGCCTACCGTCTTGACACCCGAAATCCGATTTCCTTCTGCTATTAAACCAGTTACTTCCGCAATTTCTCTAGTTCCTCCCAGCCGCAAAAACCCTTGACAATAAGCTTGATTTGTGGCATTCGGCGAAATGTGACCGTGACGGACAGTTAGAGCTCCGGCGATCGCACTTTTGTTCAGCAAAGGTTCCAACTCGCCAGCTTCTGTAACGCTCACAAGCTGGGGAGGAATCGCAAAGTGTGCGTAATTAGCCGCGACTTTTTCTGGCTCAACTCCCGCATCAATTGTCAGCAACAAATCCAACTCGCGAAACTCCGTATTGCTATCTAATTCCGCCGATAAATTGCGGTGACGTTCGATACCTTCTGCACACAATTGCCGAGTTAAATCAGTCGTACCCGACCAATAAGCCAAGCCGCCGTAACTAAAACGAGTAGCATTTTGCATGGTAGCATCTCGTTCTAAAAGCAACACAGCAAAACCTTTTTTTGCGAGTTCGTAACTCAGCGCTGTACCAGTAATCCCGCCGCCGACAACAATCCAGTCGTAAGTTTTCATCATGGGCAATTCACAGGGAAGGATTCACGAATTCTTCGATTTTATAGCAATTTCTTGATAAGTAGGGACAGGGCATTGCCGTGTCCGGTGCGGGGATGAGGACACCGCATTGCCGTTTCCCTAGTTGAAAAAATGATCTACCTACAGAAAGAGCTGAGGTGCGATCGCCCTAACAGAAACTTCCACCCCTTGGGAGATGCTCGCAACCGGAGATTTTTCGTTCAATAGTAGCAATTAGAAGCAGCAAAAAATTAGAAACACCAGAGAGGTTTTATGAGTATCGACAAACCGGGCAAAGATATGCGCCGCACTGTCAATCCGGGCGATCGCATTTCCGACGAACCGCAAAGCATCGAAGAAAAAGCTCAGCAATTAGCAGTTGACCACGTGCCAGACATCACGGGAGATACAGTTACAGTTCCCACTTATTTCATCGTAGATGAACCGGACGGGGAAAAGAAAGCTTTGCACCACGTCAAAGACGCTGAGGAAATTTCTGACGTAATTCGGCAGGCGCGTGTTGACGAAAATGGCGATCGCATTTGGGATTAAGTTCAATCCAATAAAAACTGGTTTGTACAAAATTTATCGGTAGAAATCATGGAAACAAATCAAAGAAATAGTACGCCCTTTCCGAATGTTCCACCGATTCTAGAAAGTGACGACAGAGAGTATCGCGATGCCGGCATTACCAGTACAGTTTCAGTTGCAGGCCATCCCCTTCACCCCGTAATCGTCACTTTTCCGGTAGCCTTTTTAGTCGGGGCCGCGGGCACGGATATCGGTTATTGGCTGACAAGCGATCCGTTTTGGGCAAGAGCTTCGGTTTGGCTAATTGGTGCAGGTTTTGCTGCGGGGATTTTGGCCGCAATCACGGGCTTTTTAGATTTTGCAAGAATTAAAAGAGTGCGCGATCGCAGTGCTGGCTGGTTGCACATGGGCGGCAATGTGGCGGCTATGGTACTTTCGCTGATTAACCTGGTGTTGCGACAAGGAAATCCGGCTGAGCCGATCGTCTTTACAGGTTTAGCTTTGTCGATCGTCGTTGCAAGTTTGCTGGGCGTTACAGGCTGGTTCGGCGGCGAACTAAGTTTTCGCCACAAAGTCGGCGTCATTGGCCCTAGCAGTCAAAATTAGTAGGTTTGCGATCGTTTGTAGTAAGGACTTCAGTCGGGAGCATTTCAGTTTTGCATTTGTAGTGCGAGCGTCCCCGCTCGCGTGCTATACAAAGCACGCGAGCGGGGACGCTCGCACTGTAAAAAAAGGGGACGCTCGCACTGTAAAAAAAGGGGACGCTCGCACTGTAAAAAAAGGGGACGCTCGCACTGTAAAAAAAGGGGACGCTCGCACTGTAAAAAAAATGCTTTTTGCAAAAATGAGATGCTCCCCTTCAGTCCGTTTTTGTGCTGCGTGGATAATGCAGGACTAAAGTCCTCACTACGAACCTTTGTTTTTTCGTTTGTAGTGCGGACTTCAGTCCGTCTTGATGCGTGGATAATCAACGACTAAAGTCCTGACTACGAACCTTTATTTTTTCGTTTGTAGTGCGGACTTCAGTCCGTCTTGATGCGTGGATAAATTAGGAGTCTTCGTCCTCGCTACGAACCTAAAGATTGTGCAATCCAATCGAGATAAGCCTCACTGGCAGCAATAATGGGAATCGCAATAATTTCGGGAACTTCATAGGAATGGAGTTCCTGAACTTTTATTTTTAAAGCCTCAAATTTAGCCAAATCTGTTTTAATCACCAACTGCCACTCCGATTCCGAATGAATCTCGCCTTGCCAAGTATAAATAGAGCGAATCGGAGACAAACTTACACAAGCAGCCAGCCTGTGTTCAACTAGAGATTTAGCGATATTTTCCGCCTCCGCCTCCGATTCAGCAGTTACCAGCACCACCCCAAAATTAACACTCATAAGGATTTTAGATCAGATGTTAACAGATTTGATATTACAAATTACAAATTACCGATTACAAATTACAAATTACCATAAAAAAATGGTTTAAAGCCTCTCCCCGATCAGGATAAATTAAAAGATAAAAGAAGATAATTCATTACCCCAATCCTCTTCCTTAGAGGTAGAGGTCGCCTTCATCTGTCAACTGTCAACTGTCAACTGTCAACTGTCAACTGAACAATCACCCATTCTTAACTTCCGTAACTTCCCAAGAATTGACTTTGCACGCCCCAGCTAAGGAAAAGTAGCGCCTAGTAGATTCCGGCAAAATAGCTCCCGCCAACAAAGCATTATCTAAATTAGCTCCTATTAACGTCGCCTCGCTCAAATCGGCCGCCATCAAATCTGCTTGACACAGCTTTGCCCAATTCAAATTTGCCCCTTTCAAACAACTTCCCCTAAACTTAGCGCCGGTTAAGTTTGCTCCCGCCAACTTCACTCCCCGCAACTGAGCCGCGCTGAAATTCGCTCCCGCCAAATTCGAGCCTTCCAAATTAGCTCCCATCAATTTAGCTTCGCTGACGTTGACTCCGCTCAAATCTGCACCACAGAGATTCACGCCTGTCAACTGCGCTCGCCGCAGGCTGACTCCAGTTAATTGAGCACCAAAAAGTTTTGCACTGTTGAGCTTGGCACCGTAAAGGTTTGCCCATTTAAAATTAGCTCCGGTGAGGTTCGCGCCCAGCAAGTTAACTAATTGCAAGTCGGCGCTGCACAAATTGGCATTCCACAACACAGCACTCCGCAGGTTGGCGCCGGTTAAAGTTGCGCCGCTTAACTTTACCCTGGGCATTTTTGCTTTGACCAAAAAAGCTCCGCTCAAATTAGCTTTTGTCAAATCTGCGCCTGAGAGTTTGGTTTCGCCCATTTTGGCAAAACTCAGATTTGTTCTTTGCATCAGTGCGCCTTTGAGGGTTGCTTTGGTGAGAAACGCTCTGCTGAGGTTCGCTCCTGAAAGATTAGCGCGCGAAAGGTTGACTCCGATTAAGATTGCTCCGCTGAGGTTTGCCCCGCTCAGATCGGCTCCAGCAAAGTCTCTTTGTCCTTTTTCGTAATTGGTGAGCAGTTCGCTAATTTCCATAGGGCGTGATACCTTCTCTGATTGGGGGGGTTCGATCGAGAAATCTTTACTCTTAGGGTTGTTTCAGAAATTATACTGTTACAAAAATTAGACTGTTTCAGCGTTGGCATCAAACTGTATAACTTCTGTTAGCATCACTTTCTGTTCAAACGCGATCTCTTAATAAAGATTTTATATTGTTCTCTCGGTGGCGATCGCCCTTTCGGTAGTTTTGACTTAAAAGTTAATATTTCGTGACATAGATAGTCATTCCTTAACGATCGGCATTAATCCGCAATTTCAGCCTCAGCGTGCCCTTGAATCCTGCGGGAGGTTGCCAGGAATTCAAGGCTGCCTTGATACTCTCAAGGGCGTCTGTTGCTTGCAGCGTCGAGGTTTGAGTGTCGATGGCCACTTTCGCAACACGGCCGTCTTGTATGGATAAATCCCACACCGTCTCACCGCTAACCGCCGCTGGGAGATTAACAGATCGCAGGTATTGATTCAGAGATGCGATCGCTCCAGCATCCAATCCGGGAGCGCTGACTACTTGCAAGCGAGCAGCAATCTGCTGCTGGCGCGATCGTTGGCTGTCAGGAGCTTGTCGCGGGAGAGGAGCTGGGGCTGGCGGTGAAACACCGCGAGTCGAGCTGGCGCTGCGAGTGCCACCTCTAGTTTGCTCGCGCTCGTCGGCCTGGACAATACCTTCATAGCTGACACCCTGCGGCAATTCCACCGGCACTTGCACGCGGCGCCGAGCACCATCAGGTTCGACTCGCACTTCTTCGCTCACAGCCACAAAAGCCGTGTATTCCGACAGCAAGCGATAAGCCAAAGCTGTATTAGTCACAGCTTCCACCAAAGAAGGAGTCTCGCCACCAAACATTTGATTCATTAAATCTTTAATGCGCGATCGCCCCCAAAGTTGAGCTACCGCCGGATTGCCAAAATCTGTAACAATTGCTGCGGCTGAAGTTGACTCCCGTTGTCTCCCTCCAGATTGAGCAAAATTAACAGGTAAAATTTGCTCGTAAGCTTTGCCGCCCGCTTGAGTGCCGCGGATGCGGAGTTGGCCGTTAGTTCGATCGCTCTTTTTGCCAAACAACACCAGCGGCTGACTGGTAAATAAGTCTGGGGGCGCGATCGGATAAATCTCCGGTTTTTCGCCCATTCCTTCCCAACTAATTTCAATATTAGTCAATACCGGACTGTTAATTTGACGGAAAAACTTTTCAGCAGCTTCCGCCGAAGGTTCATCTTGACGAATTACTTGAGACGTGCCTCTACCAACTTGGGCTAAACGGTTGAGCAAAAACCGATTCACCGAACTGCCGACACCAAAACTGTAAAGTCGATTGCCCGGTTTTATACTCTGCTGCACCAGAGCCAAAACTTCTTTTTCATTGCCAATATAACCGTCAGTAATTAGTACAATACTCCGCAGCCTTTCGGTTGGTGCAGCCGGAAACTTCATCACGGCTTGAATGCCGTTGAGCAGTTCTGTGCCGCCGTTAGCTTGCAACCGATCGATATAATTAATTGCGCTTTGTCGATTTTGGGCAGTATTCGCTAAAGGAGTAGCGGATAGCGCTTGCGCCGTGTTGGCAAAATCAATAATCGTAAAAGTATCCTTGGGATTGAGTCCTTGAATGAAGCGGCGCATCAACTCCTTAGATTTTGCTAGCGGTTCGCCCTGTTGAGAACCGGAAGTATCCATCAGAAACACGACATCTTTCGGTACAATTTCATTAGTTTTGTAGTTTAATGCCGGAATCAAATAAGTCGCAAAATGACCGCCCCGTTGGTCGGCTTGGCTCAAGACTGTGGCACGAGTATTTTCGCCTGATACTCGATAGCGGAGAATTAAATCTTTATTGGGAATTGTGTCATAATTCGCTAGTTGGACGCGCACAAGATTGCCGCTGCGTTCTGTTGTAATTTGATGGGAAGTAGAGCGGACATCGCCGATCGCAACTCCGGCATCGATTTCTACGGAAATAGCGATATCGCGACCAGATCGCGTACCCGGAGGCAAGAGAGGCGAGTTTATGCGATCGGCATCGGTATTAACCCCCCCCTGCCCCCCCCTTGCTAAGGAGGGGGATAGAGCATCGCCCCCCCTTGCTAAGGGGGGGGATAGAGTGTTGTTGCCATCTCTGGCCCCTGGAGACTCAGAACTATTGCCCACCCTTGCTAAGGGGGGGTTGGGGGGGGTCAGATTTCCCGAAATATAGCGCGGGCCTACCACTGTCGGAAACACAAATTCGTAATCGCCACCGGCAAATTTGAGACTCTCGGTGTAGCGAATCGTCACTTCAATCTTTTCTCCCGGTTTGATATTAGCGAGAGACTGAGTAAAAATATTATCGCGTTCTTGTTCCAACAAACCCGCAGTCCTACCTTGCTCTCTAGCTTTTTGGTATATTTCCAAAGCTTCATCGCGGCGTTTGATATTAGCTTTAATAATGCGATCGCCGATTTTAATTTCCATATCGTCCACCGCCGCTTCATCGGGGAGGGGAAATACATAAACAGCTTCTAAAGATTCGGGAAAAGGATTTTCAAATTTTTGAACAACTTCGACGCGGGAGATATTGCCGGCAATTTTAGCTGTAACTTCAGTGTGCTTGAGAGTAAAGACTTGTTCTGTAGACGTATTTTGAGTTTTGACGAACAAACCGCCGACACGACAGCGAGTTTCTGGCGATCGCGCGCCCTTACAACTAACATCGTTACTAGCGAGGATTTTCGGCGACAGAGACGAATGATTTTGCCCAGGAGTGTTTGCCCGCGCCGCATGGGGAGCGAGAATAGCTCCGCACTCGTTAGCGAAGCCCTCGAAGAGGATCGCTGCGATCAATGCGATACCACCAGAAAGCAACCGTTGACGGGATAGAACGCAGACAAACTTCATAGCAATTTTTTTATCAGACTTGAGGTGCTCTACCTACCATGACTTTACCATTGGCGAAACGTTCCTGGGTTAGCTGTTTGGGAAAAATGACTGAACGGGATTTGAGATTTTAGATTAAAGATTTTATAATTGACTCCACAGGGGCAGACTGGGACTGGCATCGGTATTGAGGTTGTTTCGGGCGATCACAGGGCGAACCCAACCTAAAAGATTGTATAATAGTTAGATACTTAAATAACTGTAACCTCAACCTCTCAGTCTCTAGTAAAAATAAAATACCATGAGTTTCATTAATCCCAAAACTGACTTTGCCTTTAAGAAAATCTTCGGCTCTGCTGACAGCAAAGACATTTTGATTAGCTTCTTAAATGCCATTCTATACGAATCAAATCCCGTCATCGAAGACTTGGAAATCCTTGACCCTTATTTGGCTCCCAAAATCAAAGGAGTAAAGAATACTTATTTGGATGTCAAAGCTAAAATTGGTGGCAGCAAAACAGTGATAATTGAAATGCAGGTATTGAACGTAGAATCCTTTGAAAAGCGGATTCTGTATAATGCTACTAAAGCTTACTCAGTTCAATTAAAAAGTGGAGAAAACTATGATTTATTGAATCCAGTAATTGCCCTGACAATTACCGATTTCCAAATGTTTGAGCATCTCGAAACAGTAATTTCGCGGTTTTGTATCAAAGAGAAAAACAATCGAATCGATTATTTAGCCGAAGAGTTAGAATTTGTTTTTGTTGAATTACCAAAATTTAACAAAACATTAGAAGAATTAGAGACACTGACTGACAAGTGGATATATTTCATGAAAACGGCTCGGACGTTAAGGTCTGTCCCGGAAGAGTTGGGGAATGTACCGGAACTCCGCAAAGCTTTTGGAATTGCCAATGAAGCAAATCTCGATCCTGATGAATTGGAAGATTTAGAAAGGCGAGAAATTTTCATTCAAGACCAGCGCGGTGCAATTACCAAAGCGACCAGAATCGGCATCGAACAAGGCATCAGACAAGGTATCGAACAAGGTATTGAACAAGGTATCGAACAAGGTATCGAACAAGGTATCGAACAAGGTATCGAACAAGGTATCGAACAAGGTATCAAACGAGGACAGTTGCAATTAATTGTGTCGCTGTTGGAGCGCCGTGTCGGCCCGCTGTCGCCGGAGATCCAAACTCGCATCAGTCAGTTATCCGCTGAGCAATTAGAAAATTTAGGGAAATCCATTTTTGAGTTGGCTAGTGTGCCAGATTTGACCGATCGCTTGCAGACATATTCTCGATCGAGGTAAAAGAAGCCTTGGTTTCTGGTTCGCCTTTTGTCTCCTCTAAAAGCGAACTCAGGAACAATCAACAGTTGGGAAATGGGCGATCGCACTCCAAACCCATGCCAACCGCCCGATTCAGCTAATGGGCGACTCGTCGTATCCGCACCCGTAGTTGAGAAAGGCTCAAACCCTGCTGGACAATTTTGGATTTTAGCTCTTAGATTTGAGTGTTACCTTCTTAACTAGAAAGATCTAAAGTCGAAAATCTATGACCAAATTTGTGTTTGTGACCGGCGGCGTGGTTTCCAGTATCGGCAAGGGAATTGTCGCTTCTTCCCTCGGTCGCCTATTGAAGTCCAGGGACTACTCAGTCTCGATTTTGAAGCTAGACCCCTATATTAACGTTGACCCTGGTACTCTCAGCCCGTTTCAGCACGGAGAAGTATTCGTCACCGAAGACGGTGCGGAAACTGACCTGGATTTGGGGCACTACGAGCGTTTTACCGATACTTCCATGTCTCGCCTGAACAGTGTCACCACGGGTGCCATTTATCAAGCGGTGATCAATAAAGAACGCCGCGGCGAGTATCAAGGGAGCACGGTGCAGGTGATTCCCCACATCACTAACGAGATTAAAGAGCGTATTTTTCGGGTAGCAAAAAATACTAATCCTGACGTGGTGATTACGGAAATCGGCGGCACCGTGGGAGATATTGAATCTTTACCGTTTTTGGAAGCAATTCGCCAGTTTCGCAAGGCTGTCGGACGGCAAAATGTTGTGTATATGCACGTGACGCTGATACCTTGGATTCCGTCGGCTGGAGAGATGAAGACTAAACCGACTCAGCACTCGGTTAAGGAGTTGCGGTCGATCGGCATTCAACCAGATATTTTAGTCTGTAGGTGCGATCGACCTTTACCTCTGGGCCTCAAACAAAAATTGTCGGAATTCTGCAACGTACCCGAAGAATGCGTCATCACAGCTCAAGATGCCAAAAGTATCTACGAAGTACCGCTGATGATGGAACAGGAAGGTTTGGCGGAACAAACCATCAATTTGCTGCAACTCGAACAGCGGCCACCCGATTTGACTCAGTGGCAAACCTTAGTCAAACGGCTGTATAGCCCCAGCCACAAGATTGAGATTGCTTTGGTTGGCAAATACGTGCGGTTGAACGATGCTTATCTTTCGGTGGTGGAAGCTTTGCGGCACGCGGCAATCTCGATCGGCTGCGACCTAAATTTGCACTGGATCAACTCAGAAGATTTAGAATCGGGAAACATCGAAAACTATCTCCAAGATATCAACGGCATTGTTGTGCCCGGAGGTTTTGGGATTCGGGGAGTTGACGGCAAAATAGCTGCGATTCAATATGCCAAACACCATAAAATACCATTTTTGGGATTGTGTTTGGGGATGCAGTGTGCTGTGATCGAATGGGCGCGCAACACCGCCCAACTACAGGATGCCAACAGCGCTGAATTCAACCCGGATACAGCAAATGCAGTAATTAATTTATTGCCAGAACAGCAAGATGTAATCGATTTGGGCGGTACGATGCGACTGGGTTTGTATCCGTGCCGTGTAAACCCGGACACCCTCGCTTTCAAACTGTATCAAAAAGAAGTGATTTACGAGCGGCATCGCCACCGATACGAGTTCAACAATGCCTACCGCAATCTTTTCTTAGAATCAGGCTATGTAGTATCCGGCACATCTCCCGACGGCCGACTCGTAGAAATGATCGAATTGCCCAACCATCCCTTTTTCATCGCCAGTCAATTTCACCCCGAATTCCAATCTAGGCCTAGTTCCCCTCACCCTTTGTTTCAGGGGTTTATCCAGGCAGCGAGCTCTCAGGGAAAGCAGGATGTTTTAGAAGCTGAGGCCCGCGACTTAGTAGCAGGGAAACTTGCAGGAGCCTGATCTCATCTTATCTGCGATCGATTAGTTTTGATATATTGGATGTCTGTAGGGCGGGCCAGAGCACGCAATATTCAAATCGGGCAGACAATATCTGTAGAAAACCCGCCCAACCCAACAATAGGATTTGATTCGGGTTGCATTTACCAGACAGGATATCGGGGAGCATTCTCAACTACTGAAAAACCTTACCCCCAGCCCGCCGTATAGGGCTGGGCGGCTAATATCCTAAGGCTGAAGGCAGACTTGTCTGCCAGTGTAGCCTTCGGGAGGCAAAAGGCAGAAGGTAAAAATGCTGATAATTTTTACTTAACTTTTTAGCTAAGATTTCCAGGGTGATACCAGTTTTACAAAAGAATGCAACTGTAGGTAAGATCCAAACCCCGATAGTCATCTGTCATTCCCAATTCTAAAATCTAAAATCTAAAATCTAAAATCTAAAATTGTATGAGTTGTCAAACTATCCTAAAATACCAGGAAACGCAGGTTTGAGGAGGTTTTGTGTTGTGGCTTACTGGAGCAAAATTACTTATGAGAAAAATACATACATAATTGACCTTGACACTATTAGTGCTTTTTCTAGCGAACCGGATAACAAGCGTATTACATTTTGGCTGCCGAATAGCAGTCTGCCGATTATTCTCAATCCCCAAGGGAATTATGAGGCTTACAAGCAAATTCTCGAATACATCAAAAAAACGGTCGATCGCAATTCTAAAGGTTCCTGGATTAAAATTAATTACGAGCGCAAAGAATTTGCGATCGATCTGAGTCGAATTAGCTCTTTTGCTAGCGAACAGAACGGTCGCTTAATCAGCTTTTACCTGCCTGACAGCGCTACTAATATTATTATCATGCGCGAAGGCAACTCGGACACTTATCTAAAAATTCAGGAATATATTAAAAATATAACTGGGCACTCTCTGCCATGAAGAAGTTATTAGTCGTTAGTCATTGGTCATCAGTCATTAGTCATTAGTCATTGGTCAACTGTCAGCTAAGAGGGCAGGCACGGGGGCACTGCCCCTACAACTAACTGTCAACTGTCAACTGTCAACTGTCAACTGTCATAAGAGCGATTTGCCAAGCTAATTTTGCAGCGCCTACCATACCTGCTTGATTGCCCAATTCAGCAACCAATAACTGCAAACCTTCCCGAGAACTCGGCAGCACGCGCCGCTCAATTTCCGTTTGAACTGCTGGCAAGAAAAACTCGGCACCTGCACTAATTCCGCCACCGATAATAATAGCTTCTGGTGTTAAAATATAAATTAGACTTGCTAAGCCGATACCGAGATAGCGACCATAATTTCTCCAAAATTCTAAAGCTTTAGCATCTCCAGACTTAGCTAAATTGGCTAATTCTAGCGGTTCCAAGCCAGTATCGCGACGAATTGCTAGCACGGAAATGTACTGTTCTAAAGAACCGTGATTGCCACTATTACACTCTGGGCCGTCGGGATTAATCGAAATTAATCCTAATTCTCCGGCTGCACCTAGATGGCCTGAAAATAGTTTGCCATCTAGGATAACTGCACCGCCGACTCCTGTTCCTAATGTCAGTAAAATCAGGTTTTTAAAGTGCTTTCCTGCCCCTAACCAAGCTTCTCCCAATCCGGCACAATTGGCATCATTTGCTAATATTGTCGGCAATCCGGTTTTGGCTTCCAACCAGTCAGCTAGGGGGACGTTGTGCCAGTTTTTGAGGTTGATTGCGACTCGGGCTATTCTGCCTGCTGCGTCTGCTGGGCCTGGTGTGCCAATGCCGATCGCACATACAGCATTTTCTTGTGGATTCAGTTGTAAAATAGCATCTGCGATGGCGGCTAAAACGGCTTCTGGAGTAGCGGGTTGAGGAGTTGGGACTGTTAAGGATTGGTGACAAACGCCGTCTGCGCTAAATCTGCCGAGTTTAATTGCGGTGCCGCCTAAGTCAATGCCGATTACTTGTGCCATTACGATTTAAGTTTGTAGTGAGGACTTCAGTCCTCTTTCGTCTTATTTGAGTGTGTGAAAATTAGCGACGGATGCGGCGCTTAATTGCTAAGAATATCATGCCGATCGCTCTGAGTCTATTAAATTCTTAGCCTGCTATATAAATCCTACGCACCCTCCGCATCCCTGCGATTCCCATCCCCAGAAACACCCAAACCATCCCCAACAAACACCGCCTCAATCACATTCCCATACCCACCAGCATCATCCTCAACCACCGGCAGCGGAAATCGCGTCAAAATCTCCCGCCCAATATCCCCCGCCACCTCCGACAATTCCCCGCTGCGAATTCTACCCAACAATTCCAGCCTGCGCGCCAATTCCTGAAGCGAAGCCACCGCATCTGTAGGGGCTGTGTCATCATATTCGCCCTCAAACAATCCAGTCCCAAACCGTCGCAACCAAGCCGCCAATTCACTATCTCTCAGGCGTTTGGCGATTAAGAAACCCGCTACATCCCCTCGACTCCAGCCGACATTCACCCCTTCCAGGATTTCCATGAATTTCGACTCGTATTCCGCGTCAGTTAGGGTGGGGCGGGGTGGCGGCGGCGCAGGTGGTGGAGGTGTTTTCCCCAATAAGCGCTGGATTAGTTGTTTGAGGAATTGCCAAATTTTGTTTAGCATTTTTCGGGTTGGGATGGGTGGGGTTGTTTCTATTTTAGTCTGGTTTGCTGGGTACTCATGAAAATCAAAGAAACCGGGTTTTTTCCTGATCTATCGATGATGGCGAATATTTTTCGTAAAAACCCGGTTTCTGGCCACTCGAACCGGGTTTTTTCCTGATCTATCGATGATGGCGAATATTTTTCGTAAAAACCCGGTTTCTGGCCACTCGTGAAAATCAAAGAAACCGGGTTTTTTCCTAATCTATCGATGATGGCGAATATTTTTCGTAAAAACCCGGTTTCTGGCCACTCGCTTTCTACTTTAATAGCGGATAATACAGTTCTCCAGTCGAGTTGATATAACCCGCCCGATCGCCCGCCAGGTTCCCCGTGCCCATAAATACGTCAACTCTCCCCGCGCCTTTAATTGCACCGCCCGTATCTTGATCCAAAACAAACCGATTAACGGCATTTTGTTCGAGTTTCCCCGCCGCATTGGGATAGGGCAGTTTCGTGCTAATTAATGCTAGGGCGCCGGGAGGCATTAGCACTTTGTCGGTGGCGATCGACCTTTCGGCAGTTACGGGCACTCCAATGCTGCCGGTAGCAGGTGCACCTTTAGTATCCTGAAAGAAGACAAAGCTTTGATTCTTCGGCAAATACTTGTCCATATCTGCCGGAAACTTGCTAAAATATTCGTTGAGTTTCGGCAATGTTAGCTGTTCTAAAGTAAACTTGCCGTCCTTAACTAATTCTCGCCCGACACCTGTATAACTCTGACTGGTTTTCCCCGCGAAACCCACTGTCATCACGCCGCCGTCTGCTAACTGCAACTTCGCCGAACCTTGGACGTGGACGAGAAATGCTTGGAAGCGATCGCGCAACCAGACTAATTCCAATCCCCGCAACAATCCTTTGCTTCCCTGCAAAGCATCCGCACCTTCCAATTCCAATCTAGTTGGGTGAGGTTTGCGCCAAGAACCGAGGTTTGGCGGTGCCTTGTACAGGGGATAACGGTATTCGGAATTAGGGGTGCGAGAGGCTTGGTAAGTCGGCTCGAAATAACCTGTAAATGCTACTGTTCCTTTGTTGTCTTTGCCGATCGACTTATAAAACACAAACTCCCGCTTGACAGATTCCTGGAGTTGTGTTGGAGTTGTAGAACTGACAACTAATTGGCGGAATCGATCGAGCGATCGCCGAACTCGATCGCGCGTAATACCTGAGACTCGATAGCGACTGTAAGCACTAGCAGCAGCTTGGGAGTTAAGATAACCGAGGCTGTAGTCGATCGACTTTAACAGCAATTGTTTATCCCCCGGCTTGCCATTTTCGCCCCAGATTTGAGCGTCAAAGGCGATCGACTCCAACTCACTCGGTTGTAATTGACTTACACTAATTTGTTGCAGCGCCGGAATTGCGATCGCGGGAACAGAAAATGCGATCGCTAAAACACAACAGGCGATCGCCAATAGCTGATAACGAAAAATCTTGCTCAACTTCTAAATTTCCCTAATCAATTGATAACTTTCCTAGTCGATTATTCATCGTATCGTTCGAGACTAGAACTAAACAGCGGTTCTACGCGAATTGCGAGAATACTGGAAGGGCGAACTACCATGTATTCTCCTTGAATATTTTTGATCGGAACATTGACAAATTCTGACGAATCTTGTTTGGGAACCAGGGTTTTATACCACTGTTGAAAATCCGGCAGAGTTGCAAAACGGATTTCTTCGCGGTGGCCGCCATCAAGCAGCAGGTGCACGGAATATTCGCTGGGTGTTCTAGGCATATGTGTATTGTAGATTTTTGATTTTAAGCTTTTGGAACGATTTCACATTTTACCTGATAGCTGGTAAAAGTATAGTCACCTATTACATGACATGGGATGCTTCCAGTCCCTCCCCTTTCGCTTTCACTTCGAGCGGATTGACCCGCCTTGGCTGAACTACGCAGCTCTCTATCCCATTGCCAAAGGCATTTGGGATT
>NZ_JAEQCE010000106.1:0-18556 GCF_020738665.1 Microcoleus sp. PH2017_08_TRC_O_A | reverse complement strand
AGCCGACTCCCTTGGGTGAAGCAGGAAGCAGACCCTTCAAGAGCAATCTTGATTGAATAGTGAGACTTGAGAAAGTTTAGCTAAGTTTTGTGTAGCAGATGTTCATAGGTTAGCTGGTTGTGGGGCGGGTTCAGAGTATCCGCCCCCAAAATACAGGTGTTTTGCAGTTTACCAAACTACCCTACCGTTAATCCTATATCCCAAATTCTTTTTTGAGTTGAGATACCCAAGCTTTGACGCGCGCTTCCGTCATTTCAGATTGGTTGTCTTCATCAATAGCAAGACCCAAAAACTTGCCATCAACCACGGCCTTAGATTCATTAAAATCATAGCCATCTGTCGGCCAATAGCCAACAGTTTCCCCGCCCTGTTCCGATATTTTTTCAGCCAAAATCCCCATTGCATCCATGAAATTATCCGGGTAACCTTCTTGGTCGCCAGTTCCCAAATAAGCTACTTTTTTGCCGCTAAAATCAATATTTTCAATTTCAGGTAAAAAACCTTCCCAGTCGCTTTGTAGTTCGCCGATATTCCAAGTCGGACAAGCGATAATCAGACATTCGTATTCGGCGAAATCATCATTTTCAGCGCGACCGATGTCATGCAAAGTTACGATATCGCCGCCAAATTCATCTCGAATAATTTCAGCTACAGACTCGGTTTTGCCAGTTGTAGTTCCGTAGAAAAGACCAATTGCTTTTGACATTTTTACTCCGAATGTGAAATTTGATAGTGCTTGAGATTTCTGATTTTTGAGTCAGAACTTGGCATTTCTTGCCTGCAATTCAGACAAAACCAGTAAACGCGATTGTGGTTAATCTGAGAAATTAGGGAGTCAAGGCAGCAAGGACACTGTTTTTTCATCTACTTAAAGTTGAAAATTCATCAACCAAGCTGAATCACTCATATCGGGGTCTGGTTCGCAGTCAATTAGTAACAAATTCAGTGTCGTTGTTACTTTTAGACTGCGCGGGATGCCGGCGGGTACAAACACAAATACTCCCGGTGTTAAAGTGACTGTTCGATCGCACACCGTGAGAGTTCCTACTCCTTCTAAGATGGCTATGGTGACATCTTTGGAGCGATCGAGGTCGGGTATTTCGGAATTTTGACCCAAACTCATCAGTTTTTGGCTGTCGGCAGGTTGCCCCTCGCTGATTCGCGAGGCTGACGCGGAAACTATTGCTGCTGTCACGGTGATTGACCTCCAGGTACTGTTAACTTCCGGTACTTATTGCAATTTATATTCAATAAGCTACCATGCAATTCCTGTAAAATATCAATAATTTAATATTAAGATTTGTAACAGAAAGCTGGCTATATGGGCTATAGTGGAAGAGAATACAGCCTTAAATTTAGACAGAGCGGTGGTTTTGGGCGATGTAGCGGGAATGGGCGATCGGTAAAATTACAAAATAATTGCAAATAATATGCAATTGTGCCTAAAAAAAATGGGGCGGGTTGTAGAGGGATTTGGTCGATCGCACAAATCTCTCTACAACCCGCCCCCTAATCACAACAGTCAACTATCAACAATTAACCGACTAATTCTTCGCCCCTACCCCAACATACATAATCGATCTATCCTCATTAATTTTGATTTTAAACAACCCAGACTTTTTGTAATCCACATAGTTAGCGATATTAGAGATTAGCACTTGAGAAACTTGTTGGAAACTTGCCGGAGAAGGAAATAGTTGCTTTCCACTTGTAAGATTTTCCCAAAAACCGTGCATCTCGCCTAAAACAGCCCCCATTTCTCCAAACATATCAAAACCTTTAATTTCAATCTTGTCGAAACCCGTATCCCGCATTACCGCAGACAGTTCCTCGGGGGTAATAAACTTTTCCCAATCGTGAACGCCTCGTTTAATTTCCTGCAATGTATTTTCCATCAGTCCAATCATCACAACTTGCGAGGAAAAAGTTCGGTTGATTGTATCGAAAAAGAACACTCCCCCGGGCTTAAGAATTCTGTGAACCTCTGACACAACTTGTTTGTAATCGGCAACGTGTTCTAAAACATCCACGCAGATTACTACATCGAAGGTATTGTCCGTGTAGGGCATATTTTCGGCAAAGCCTTGTCTGTAGTCTATCTCGAAACCGCTAGTAACTGCGTGATTCTGGGCTGCTACAATACATTTGTGCGATCGATCTATTCCCGAAACCACAGCGCCCCTCTCGGCCATAAACTCGCAGGAAAAACCGCCGCCGCACCCAACATCTAAGGTTTTCAGCCCTCGCCAATTGGTCGCGTGTCTGTCGAAAAACTCAAATCTGGGTTTGTTTAGATGGTAGAGAGCATAGATTTTAGCATTTTCGTCCCACCAATTATCAGCATTTTCATCGTAAAATTCTAAATCGTTTTTTACTTCTGTTTTCTGCACGATTTTTTTAGTCCTGATTAGTGGAAGCTCTAGCAGCAGTTGTCAATCGCCACAGTTTTTTATTATAATAGTTTTGGCATAAAATTCAATCTGATGGATCGCGTTTCTATTATCATCCCAACCCTGAATGAAGCGACTTGTCTAGAACGTACCCTCCGCCAACTCAGCATTCTCAATCCTCCGGCTTGGGAGGTTTTGGTGGTAGACGGCGGCAGTCAAGATGAAACAGTGGCGATCGCCCTTACTTCCACAACCCGTGTTATTTTTAGCAGTATGCCGGGCCGTTCCGTGCAAATGAATTTAGGTGCCAAAACCGCCACAGGCGAAATTTTGTGCTTCCTCCACGCCGATACTCTAGTTCCCGACGACATCGTAACAGTCATCCAAAACACATTATCCGATGCCGAAATTGTCGGGGGCGGGTTTATCTCCCTGATGGCTGGTTCGCAGCACACAAGATGGGGTGTTTCGCTGCACAATTACCTTAAAACTTACTACGCGCCGCTGTTATTTCGACCTCATTTGTTTGTTAAAGGATTGCGCCTGCTGTTTGGGGATCAAGTTATTTTTTGCCGGCGTACAGATTTTTGGGAATGTGATGGTTTCGATGCCACGCTGCCAATTATGGAGGAGGCGGATTTGTGTTTAAAGTTAGTGCGACGTGGTAAAATTAAGTTGGTTAATCGAATAGTGCAAAGTAGCGATCGCCGAGTGGCGCATTGGGGCGAATTGAAAGCAACTGCCATCTATCTTGCGATCGGTTTTTTGTGGGGGTTTGGCGTTTCAGCGAAGTATCTCAAGCAGTTTTATGAAGACATTCGCTGAAACACAAAATCTGATTAAATTCCCAGAATGTACTGGCTGTATTTTTTGGGCAAAACTTTCTGCAACAGGTAAATAATCGCCAAACAACCGCACAAAGTCCCTGTCACTAAAAAGCTGAGCTTCAGTAGCGGATGTACGGGATCGATAAATTTATAAAACACTAACAATACATATTGCACGACAGTTGAATCCAGCAGATATATCGGGAATGAATACGCAGCCAAGAGTTTGACTAACCCCGAAACTCTACTGGGAAGTGCGATATTTTTAGAAAATGCGAGGATCGACAAGACGAACAAAATTGCGTATCCTTGGGCAGATAGTTTAAAAAACGAGCGGAAAAACCATCCCTCCGCCGTAACTCCGCTGAGCAGGTAATATTCCCAAATACTCGCTAGATAAAAGAGGACTGTTGCTCCTAAAACTAGCATTTTTCTGCGTTCGAGAACTGGTTGAATTTTGTCATAGGCTGCGCCCAAAAATAGACCTGTTGAAAATGGTAAAATCCAACTAAAAATCCAGCGCTCCATCAAAGGTAGAGGTATTGATATGTATTTGAGAGCGCTCAAGTAAAAGAATATGGTAAAAATTGTTTGAATTGTTAAACCCAATCCCAAAACTTTGATGGGTTCTAAAAATCGTGATTTCACTAGCAGCCACCACCAACCGTAGCATTGAATAATTACAACGATGAAATAATAGGGAGGCATCACGGAGCCTGTCAGAATATTTCTGAGCAATGACAGTAAATCTATTTTTTGGAGTGAGTTCCAATTATTTAAGATGTACAAAGTTACTGACCAAAACAGGTAGGGTGGTATAATTCTTGACAGTCTTTTTTTGACTACCTGTCCGGGATTATTTTGATTGTCGAGTTTGTTAGTGAGGAAAAAACCGCTGAGGAGTAAAAAAGCTGGTACGCAGAACAGTTGAAATGTATCGATGGAGACAAACAAAATTCGGCGATCGCGAAATGCCGCAAACCCAGCATGAGTAATCACAACACTGACTATGGCTAAAGCTCGGATCGAGTCAAATTCCGCAAACCGATTAGAAGCTTTTTGCATGATAAAAAGTAGATTGCAAAAATTATGGTCAAATCAGAATTTTTCTGCCTGATGGATTTTCACCATAGCAAAAAATGGTATATTTGCTCCTATCTTCACAAAAATTATCAATATTCAAACAAGTCTTGCTATAGCAGTGGACAGTGGACAGTTGACAGTTGACAGTTGCACAGTACGGGAATCAAAGCATTTATGCTTAACGGGTATCGGCTCTATTCATGAGGTTATTTATCTGCTCCCCGCCCAGTAAGGATGCTGGGCCATTTCCCTGCCACTCGATCGCGCGATCGCCCGTAAATTCACAAAATTATCGGTAAGTCACACTTTGATTAAAGCAAGTTAACTAACCGTTGTTGTGATGGATGTGCGACGCAGAAACACTATCCAACTGATCTCGCCCATTGCGGATCACGCGCAGCATATCGCTCAGCTTGTGCTCAATATTATCGAGCACTTGGTCAGCATAATCGTCGGCGCCATTTTGAATTTCCTCGCATTCAGCGATCGCCCTGGTTCTCATTTCTTCCAGTTCCTCTTGAGCCTGGTAGCGAATTTGTTCCACTTCCGCCAGCGTCGCCTGCTGAATTGCTTCGCAGTCGAGCAAAACTTGCTGTCGCAACTGATCTGCTTCTATCTTCGCCTGCTGTAGCAGGCCCATATCGTTTAAAAGTTCTGCTGCTCGCTGTTCTGCTGCTTCTATCACTTCTTGAGCGTAGAGTTGGGCTTCTTGGAGCAGTTCGTCTTTGTGTCGGATGACCGTTTCGGCTTCCCCAAAGGCGATCGGCAAATTTAGCCTCACCAAGTCTAACTGATCGAGCAACTGTTCTTCATCCACCAGAGTGCGTCTGGTCATGGGAATGCGCGGGCTGTCGAGAACAATTTCCTCAAGCCGGTTCAATTCCCGCTGGATGTCTACTCCTGCGGTTCTGGTCTCGTCTCCGAAGGCGGCGGTGTTCTGAGGTGATTCGTTCTCAGTGCTGCGTCCGGTAGTGTCGGGTTCGATGCGATTTGGTTCCTGTTGGCGTAACATTTGTAAATATCTAGAGCGACGTGTTTCGGAACAAGATGATCTACGGAGCCACCAAACTTGGCGATTTCTTTAACTACACTACTACTTAAAAAGCTGTACTCGTTAGAAGTTGCCAAAAAAACTGTTTCAATTTCGCCCAGAAGGGTTTTATTGGTGTGGGCCATCTGGAGTTCCATTTCAAAATCCGTTAATACCCGGAGTCCCCGCAGCAGCACTTTGGCTTGTCGAATCTTAGCATAGTTTACTGTCAAACCCTCAAAACTGTCTACTTCTACGTTTGGCAGGTGTTTGGTAGAGCGCAGGATCTGCTCAATCCGTTCTTCTACGGTGAACAGAGGGGTTTTGCTGGGATTTTTGACTACGGTAACAATTATGCGATCGAACAGTTTAGATCCCCGCTCGATAATATCTGCGTGACCGAAGGTAATGGGGTCAAAGCTGCCTGGATAGATTGCAATCACTTGTTTGGCGGGAGAGGGGGAGAGGGGGAGAGGGGGGAGGGGGAGAGGGAGAGAGGGGGAGAGGGGGGGAGGGGGAGATGGGGAGAGGGGGAGATGTGGAAAACCTTCCTTTTTCCTTCTGACTGTCCACTGCCCACTGTCAACTGTCAACTGTCCACTGCCCACTGTCAACTGTCAACTGTCAACTGTCAACTGTCAACTGTCAACTGTCAACTGTCAACTGTCTTCTACTTTTTTAGCGAATGAGCTTTGTAGAAAGTTTCGAGGCTTTGCCTGTCGCCCACAAACCGCCAGTGCCAAGGCTCGTAACTGACGCCTTGGCGATTGTTTTTGGGGAAGGACATTTCAAAGCTGAAAGCGGTGGCATTGGCTTCTAGCCATTTGAATGCTTGGGTATTTTCAAAGCTGGGACTGAGGTTGGTATCGGGGGAGGAACCGTCACCAAGGTCGATCGCATAACCGGTATGATGTTCGCTATAACCTGGAGGAGCGCTAACTTCGGCTCGCTTGCTGGCATTTTGCCTGCGTTCAGCTTTTACATCAAAAAATACGTGTTGTTGGTCGTCTACGGATCGAAAGCCTGATATGGGAGCAAAATAGATTCCTGATGCGGCGGCAGCGTTGGCCATTTCCTGATATTTTGCTGCTGCTGAAGTGCGGAGTTTGATGCTACCGTCGGAGGTGACATTTACCAAGTCGGCGGCTGGTGCTTCTGGGTAAGGCAAGTGTCCCAGCAGGTTGTCTGGGGTGGCGGCTTTTGAGTTGGTAGCTGGACTCGGGGCAGTTCCAGGGGCCAAAGTCGCTGCTGCTGGGTTTTTTTGAGTTGGCTGTGCCCGACTGGTGGCTGGGAAAAAGTTAAAGTTGAGGTGCAGCCAGATGCTGACGCCAAAGGCGACTGCGGCCAATCCTACCAGTTTCCAAATCAGTCCTTTTTTCTTGGACTGACTCCCTCCTGCTTCTAGATATGGGTGGTCTCGTACTGCTTCTGGAATTTCGTCAGCGGCAAGCTCGGAGGCTTGCGGGGTTTTTCTCGACAGACTAGCGTTATCCAAGCCAGCTCCACTCCTGCACTTCAATAAGGCTCAACGTTACAAATTGTATATCTATCTGGGCGATCGAGCAGCTACAGTTGCCGTTGAGAATATACATACATACGATCTCTTCCTGACTCCGCCCTGTCCCATCCGCCAACTCTCGAATCTTTTACTTGCGATCGCGGGTGCGATGTCGCACTTGTTGACGCTGGTGGTGTTGGTTTATTTTAAGTGTAATTTGTTACTGTTTCACAAAATCTCACAATATTATCTGCGATCGACACATCAAACATCCGCGCCAATTCTAGCAGAGCGCCGATGTCAGCCATTGATCTGCTGGGCGATCTGCCAGATCGATCTGACGTAACGCTGAATTTTTATCTGGTTTGTACTTCCATAAAGTCGATCGCACTTGCTCGTAAATTATCCTACGGGCGATCGCCCAAAATCAAACCTTAGCAACCTCCACCAACACAACATCACTAACAGAACCTTTCTCTTCCCGTTCATCCTCGGCAACCGCAACAGATAACTTCAATCCCAGAGTATTCAGCCAATTAGCCAAAGCATAAATTGTCGCCATTCCATTCTGTGACAGCAAACCATCTAATTTTTCCAAGTGCAATTTAGCGTCATCTGCTGACATATTTGGTTCTCCAAGAGCTTCAAATACCTCTTTCAAAGCTGATGGGAAAATCCCAACATCCAAATCTCCCTCTTCTTGCTCATTCAAAAACAGCGTGAGGTAGCCCGCTGCATATACTGAATCTTTAAGCTGTTCAATCAGAAACGGATGGTAAGGTACACTTTTAACCATTGTCTTGACTCCTGTATTTAATCCAATATTTCTTTGCTTTACGAATATCTTCGTCCTGAGTGCTTTTATCCCCTCCACACAGGAGAAGCACTATAGTTGTTTCTACTTGTCCAAAATAGACCCGGTAGCCTGGACCAAAATTAATTTTCAATTCCAAGACTCCTTCTCCCACTGGGCGGTAGTCTCCAAAATTACCTGTACTGACTCGCTTCAATCTCACATTAATCTTGAGTTTAGCTTGAGAATCCCGCAGAGCATAAAACCACTCATCGAAAGGAATCTGACCGTCTGACTTGACGTAACGCTGAATGTCTCTGGGTTGTACTTCCATAAGTGCGATCGCAACTACTCGTTTATGATCATACGGGCGATCGCCCCCAATCAAACCTTAGCAACCTCCACCAACTCAACAGCACTAACAGAACCTTAACCCTTATTCTAGCGACGATCGCACCCCAATCTTGCAGCCGCCCGATCGCCCCTTGACTTCATGCGCTACAATTATTAAGAAATCTTTAGTTAAATCCGTTTAACGTCCCAGACGCATTATGAGTCTTCCCATTCGCAACGTCGCCATCATTGCTCACGTCGATCACGGCAAAACCACCCTTGTGGACGCTCTTCTCAGACAGTCCGGGGTCTTCCGCGAAGGGGAAGAAATCCCAGATTGCGTCATGGACTCCAATGATATCGAGCGCGAGCGTGGCATCACCATCCTTTCCAAAAATACCGCCGTCCGATACAAAGAAACCCTGATCAACATCGTCGATACCCCCGGACACGCCGACTTCGGTGGCGAAGTCGAACGAGTTCTCGGCATGGTAGACGGTTGTTTGCTGATCGTAGACGCCAATGAAGGCCCGATGCCGCAAACCCGGTTCGTGCTCAAAAAAGCCCTGGAAAAAGGACTGCGCCCGATCGTATTTGTCAACAAGATCGATCGCGATCGAGCCGACCCCCACAAAGCCGTCGATAAAGTTTTGGATCTGTTCCTCGAACTAGGCGCTGACGACGATCAGTGCGAATTTCCCTACCTCTTCGGTTCCGGCTTAAGCGGTTACGCCAAAAAACACCTCGAAGACGAAGGGCTAGATATGAAGCCCCTGTTTGAAGAAATCCTCGACCACGTACCACCCCCAGTAGGCGACCCCAACAAGCCGCTGCAACTGCAAGTAACCACCTTAGATTACTCCGAATACGTCGGTCGCATCGTCATCGGCCGCATCCACAACGGCACGATTAGAATCGGTCAACAAGCAGTCTTAATCACCGAAAGCGGCGCGCTTGTCAAATCAAAAATCAGCAAATTGATGGGCTTTGAAGGCCTGAAGCGGATTGATATCGCAGAATCTTCTGCTGGTAATCTTGTCGCCGTTGCTGGTTTTGCTGATGCCTATATTGGCGAGACAATTACCTGTCCCAACGACCCGCAAGCGCTGCCTTTAATCAAGGTAGACGAACCAACTTTGCAGATGACTTTCTCTGTGAACGATTCGCCGTTCTGCGGTCAAGAAGGTAGTTTGGTAACATCGCGTCAAATTCGCGATCGGCTAATGCGAGAACTCCAAACCAACGTCGCCTTGCGCGTCGAAGAAACCGAATCTCCCGACAAATTCCTCGTATCCGGTCGTGGCGAACTCCACCTCGGAATCCTGATCGAAAATATGCGTCGCGAAGGATACGAATTCCAAGTATCCCAACCGCAAGTAATCTTCCGCGAAGTCGGCGGTCGTCCCTGCGAACCCTTTGAATGTTTAGTCTTAGACGTACCCGAAGAAGCCGTCGGTGGCTGCATCGAACGCCTCGGTCAGCGCAAAGCAGAAATGCAAGATATGCACGTCAGCAGCACCGGTCGCACCCAAATCGAATTTTCAGTCCCCGCCCGTGGTTTGATTGGATTCCGAGGCGAGTTCATGCGCTTGACTCGCGGCGCCGGAATTATGAACCACAGCTTCCTCGACTATCGCCCCCTCGGTGGAGAAATTGTCGCCCGTCGCAACGGAGTATTGATTTCCTTTGAAGAAGGAACTGCAACTACTTATTCACTGAAAAATGCTGAAGACCGCGGCGTATTTTTCATTACCCCCGGAACCAAGGTTTACAGAGGGATGATTATCGGAGAAAACAACCGAGATGACGACATGGAGCTGAATATTTGCAAGTCGAAGCAGTTGACAAACCACCGCGCATCTGGCGGTGAAGAATTGGCACAATTGCAAGCACCAGTCGATATGAGTTTGGAACGTGCTTTGGAGTACATCGGGCAGGATGAATTGGTGGAAGTAACACCGAAATCAATTCGCTTGCGGAAGGTGTCTAAGAAGTTAGTCAAACGCTAAAACAAATTAAGGGCGGGCAAAATTGCCCGCTCTTAGTATCAACTTCAAACTAATGTATTTAAAGGCAGTATTAATTTTTAACGCAATCAAAAATAGGTAAAAACGATGTCAACAGTTTATCGTTTAAAAGCCAGCGAACTCGATTTTAATTTTTTAGAACAAATTAAAGCGACTTTTGGAAATAAAGAGATTGAAATAATTGTCTCAGAATGCGATGAAACCGAATATCTTTTGAAATCGGAAGTTAATAAAAACAAACTGTTGAAAGCTATTGAAAATCTTAAAGATAGACAAAATTTAGTTGAAGTCGATCTACAGGATTTGTAATGAGCAGAAGAATTATTTTTGAATCTTCTGCTTTTGCAGATTTTAATGAATGGGCAAAATTCGACAAAAAGATTTATCGCAAAATTGTAGAATTGATTAAAGATATAGATCGATCGCCCTTTGAAGGATTGGGCAAACCTGAACCTCTCAAATACGAGTTAAGTGGTTTTTGGTCGAGACGCATTGATAACGAACATCGTTTGGTTTACCAAGTTACCGATCAAGAAATTGCGATCGCAGCTTGTAAGAATCATTACAGTGAATAAAGCTTTAAGCAATGTAGGAATTACTCTTTTTATCAATTTACTAAATGCGATCGCTCTCAATCTTCTTGCTGAAGTTCTTCTATTATATCAAGTACCTTTTGGTGATTTTCTTCTTCTCCCTGGACACGATATAAATTTTTAGCATGGTGAAAATCGACATCTGCTTTTTGGGAATAGCCCAATTCATAGTGGACAATGCCTCGGTTTAGATAAGCTTGGGCAAAATTTCGTTCAAGCTGAATTGCCTGGGTGTAATCCTCAAGCGCTTTCTCTTTGTTCCCCAACTTAGAGTGAATAACTCCCAAGTTGTTGAATGTTTTAGAATTATTGGGATTCAGCCTAGCTGCCTGGATGTAATCTTCAAGCGCTCTTTGCAGATCGTCTAATTTCAAGAAGTAGACATCACCTCGATTATTCCAAGCAAGGGCATCATCAGGATTTAGTTCAATTGCTTGGGTGAAATCTTTAAGCACTTCTTCCAGATTGCCTATCTCTACATTATTAACACCTCGGTCATTGTAGGCTTGAGCATAGTCAGGATTTAGTTTAATTGCTCGGGTGTGAGCTGCCTGCGCTCCTTGATAATCACCTAATTTAGAAGAAATAATACCCAGGTTGTTGTGAAATATTGCACAATCAGGATTGAGTAATATCGCCTCTTTGTAATCCTCAATTGCTCCTGGATAGTCCCCTAGTTCAGCACGAACAAGAGCCCGGTTATTGTAGGCATTTGCATAATGAGGGTTGAGCTTAATTGCTCGACAGAAATTTTCAATTGCTCCATGAAAATCTCTTTCCTTAGCCTTGTTTATTCCCAGTTTATCGTAATCCTCAGCACATATAGGAGAGTGCGATCGCACCCTCTCGACCACAACCTCGTCACAAAAGTTGTCCAGCACTTCCTCAACTTGCTCAGGTTCAGCATCTTGAAAATCAGAGTTACTCTGTTGTTTTTCCTCTGTCTCAGTTTCAGTGAGTGGATTAGCAATAATATCTCTCCAATCTAGCCCTAGCCTTGTACAAATCTCTTCAAAATTTAAACGGTCAACTGGTTCAGGTTTAAAAAAACGACTAACAGTTGAGCGAGCTATTCCTAACTCTCGCTTTAAAGCAGTCTTATTTAAACTATTTCTGACTAAAGCTTTTTCTGCTTTTTTAATGCCTTCTGGAGATGCCTTTATTCCTCTTATAGCCATAGCCTGACTCCAACACTTATGGCTATTGTAACTGAACGAATGAAAGTCAGACACAAACTCAGACAGAAAGTCGGACACATCAGACAGTTTAGCCGGTCACAATCTCAGACACCGACCCTCGAAGCTAAGGAGGTAGTGATTCACTACTGAAAACTTAGCTGACGGAATTAATCATGTACAACAATAATCTGCACAACAAAGCCGAATTATCCCAGCAACTACCGCCGCTTTCCCAAAAACAGGAATACGACTTCCAAACTCAAAAGAAAGTAGGAAAGACAGGAGAGGCGATCGTAGACAAGTGGTTGCAGATTCATGGCTATCGCATTGAGGATGTCTCAGATTTGCCACAGTATCAGAAAGCAGGTATTGACCGCCGACTAATTCGCCCAAACGGTTCAACTGCAACTGCTGAGTACAAGACTGATATAAAAGCCAAGCAAACTGGAAACTTGTTTTTTGAAGTTTTTGACGATCGCAACCGTCCCTGTTGGGGATGGACTTCGCAAGCGGATCTCTGGATATTTTTCATTCCCCAACAGGAGATATTGGTCGTCGAACCTGGTAAATTCAGGTTGTTAGTTTCGCAGCAACACCCAGAACTCCCGCAGAAAGTAGTACCAAATCGAGGCTACAGTGTAACTGGATTACCTGTTCCATTAGCCAAGGTGCGGAATATTGCCAGTCACGTTTTCAAGTTTCCTGATATTCTTTTCTAAAAAGAGACTCCCTGTTAATCTGGCGATCGCCTACTCCAGGCGATCGCAATTAATTGAGTAATAATACTGAGCAAACGCTAATTGGGCGATCGCTATGTTTTAATAAAAAATTGAGCAAAATCCAAACAAAGCCAGCCATGAGTCCCAAATCCATAGCCGTAATCAACTTCAAAGGCGGTGTCGGAAAGACCACCGTCACCTGGAGTCTAGGAAATATTATATCCCAAGGAACCGACTTAGAAGTCTTGATGTTAGATCTAGACCCGCAAATGTCCCTCACAGAGGCGATCGGGCTTAACGAAAATACGGGTCATTTAGATGATAAGTTTGGTAAGTGGTACGAAAAATCTCTCAAACACCGACTCACAATTTACGACGCCCTCGAAGTCTTTAAAAAAGCCGGACAAAACTTTAAATTTCCCGTTGGTTTCGACACCATTTATCAGATTGACGAACAGTTGCATTTTATCCCTTCAGTTGAAGAATTGTATTGGTTAGACCTCGATGGATTTGAGGGAAAAAGTGTTAAAGACTTCATCCGCCAGTTCAGTGGCAAAATCGCTAACTCTCCCAATCTCCCCAAATACGATTTGATGCTGTTTGACTGTTCGCCTTCCTTCAGTCTCCTCACCTATAGCGTACTTTCTTGCTGCGACTTAATACTGATTCCTGTCAACCCAGATTATTTTGGTTCTCGGGGATTGAGTTTAGTTTTAAACTCGCTCCAAAAACGGATTGAGCCTTACCCGTTTCCCAAGATTGCAGTGTTTATGAATAAAGCTAAAATCTATGGAGGATTGCTGACAAATGAAGTTCAGTTTTACATGAGAGAAGTCAAAAGGCTTTGCGCTGAAATCTCAAAAGACAATAACATAGAAGTGAGATTTTTAGAATCGACAATTCGGGAAAGTGTTGGGCTAAAGCGGGCTATTAATGAGGGAGAATTGCCGCGAGAATTAGTTAGAGAGTTTGAGCAACTTTGGCGCGAGTGTGAGGAGTATCTGAAATGATTAAAAAAGATATGTTGCCTGCTGGCGAGCAAAAAAGCGGAGGGTTGGTTGATGAAATTGGCGAACTTAAGGAGATATTGCGCGAGGTTTCTAAAAAATTAACCAGGATTGAGGCTCAAGTCAAGCGGGGAGGGCTTTCTGCTGGTTCTAAAACTTCTGAATTGCCTGCTGTTGCTGATGTTGAGAAACCTGCTAATTTATCTACTGAAAATGTTCTCGAAGTTTATGAAGAACTGCGCTTGCAAGCTAAGAAGGGTCATGAATTAGAGGTGAGGCAAAAATTGTCGGCTATGAGTGCAACTGATTTGAATTTGATGTGTTGCGAGTTAGGGATGCCGCCCACAAGCAAGAATCCGTCCCGCAAAAAAATGTTCGAGCTAATTATTGGTAGAATTAAGCAGAGTTTGATGCTGTCGCGACATATCGATCGCCAAACACTTTAAACAGTTGACAGTTGACAGTTGACAGTTGACAGTTGACAGTTCATAGCGAAAATTCGAGCTGTCTTTTTTGCTTTCCACTTTCCATTGTCAAGAGGATCAACTAACAAAATGCGTTTGCATAAATTATGGAGGTTTTGCTCGATCGCCCCGATCGCCCTAACACTTGCAATCACCTTGTTTTCGAGCCTTCAGGGCCCTGGGACAACCGCAGCCCAAAAACCAAGCATACTGGCGTTTACAGCTCTCCAACAGCGCGAGAGCGAGGTGAGAAACAGTTTATTTACCGTCAACGCTACCAGTTTAGCCCGCCGCGAACTTGCACCCAATATAGATGTTAGCTATACCGTAGTTTGGTCGCCCAAGGGCGATCGACTGGCTTTCGTTGGCACAGACACGGACATTTATACAGTCAACGCTGACGGTTCCGGGTTAACGAAACAGTTTGCTGGGGAGTCTTGCAAAGCAGCTAATTTTGCAATAGCTTGGTTTTCCAACAGCCAAAAACTTGTTTTTGCCCGTTCCTGCGATGGTTTTACCTCGGATTCTCCCGGCAGTCAATCACTTTATACTAGCGACACTTCGGGTATTAAAGGAACTAAATTAGTTCGCAATTGGGAAGTAGGAGGACAACCGGCTAAAACAGAAATTTCATCAGAATTCTATCTTTCTCCTGATGGTGAACAGGTAGCCTTTGTTAAGGATAAAAATATCTACAAAATGAATGCCGACGGTTCGGGCATGACTAAATTAACTCAAAGTCCCGGCGAGTACACATCGGGCGGAAGCGAACTTGTTTGGTCTCCCGATCGCACAAAAATCGCTTTTTTCTCCGGTACCTATCCCCAACAGCAAGTTTACACGATTAATGCCGACGGCACAAACCTCAAAAATTTGACCAACAACCCGCAACATCAAGTCTACAACGTCAAGCTATTTTGGTCGCCCGACAGCAGCCGGATTGCTTACTATCACGGGAAAGCGGGCGATTTGAGCGGGGAAAAGCAGGATATTTGGGCGATCGACATTAACAGCGGAACCGCCAAAAATCTCACCCAAAAACCCCAAAACTACGATGCACTTTCCTGGTCGCCCGATGGCAAACTTATCGCCTTCACTGGCGGAGACTTCAACCAGCAAAAATTATACACAATAAATGCGGAAACTTCCCAGCTAAATCAACTAGCTCCCCGCCTAGGAATGTCTGGAATTTCTGAATTAGCTTGGTCTTATGACAGTCAGCAAATTGCTTTTACTTTGAATGAGAATACAGGTAACAAAAGTAATTTGTATGTAATTAATCGCGACGGTTCGGGATTAAATAAATTGACCAGCGACAAGGATTTAAATGCTGGGAGTCCTGTTTGGAAACCACAGTAAAATTACAATTTATATCATGTCCGTTGAAACTACAACACTACAAATTTTTCTGGACTTACACAAGTCGCATAACATTGGGGTTAATTCTTAGGTATGTAGTTGCGCTTCAGCGCTCTTGTTAATTCTCGAAAATAGCGCTGAAGCGCAACAACGTACCTTTGCATAAGATTAGGGTTAATTCTTAGGTATGTAGTTGCGCTTCAGCGCTCTTGTTAATTCTCGAAAATAGCGCCCAAGCGCAACAACGTACCTTTGCATAACATTGGGGTTAATTCTTAGGTATGTAGTTGCGCTTGGGCGCTCTTGTTAATTCTCGAAAATAGCGCCCAAGCGCAACAACGTACCTTTGCATAAGATTAGGGTTAATTCTTAGGTATGTAGTTGCGCTTGGGCGCTCTTGTTAATTCTCGAAAAGAGCGCTAAAGCGCAACAACGTACCTTTTTTGTCAAATTGGAGCCGATGCAATAATCTTTTTCTCCTTAAATTGCTGGTGAACTTCCAATTCATGTCCCTCAAGTTCCTGGTGTTTCTCATCCTGCACCTGTTTGTCAATTTTGGGCAACTTTAAAATCGCCCCAGCCAAAACCCAGTAATACACACACACTGGATCTACATCCAGCGGATAGTATTGAGGATAGATGCTAATAAATCCCACAAACACCCAAAAACTAGCTCCGTAACTCCGCAAACTTTTGTCCTTGACAGAACGGTAAGCTCTAAAAGTTAGAAAAGCCAAGTGTAAAAGCATGATTTGAACAGCAATCATTCCCGGATAACCGAGTTCGTACATCAACTTAGGTTGGAAAGTTTCAATTAGCTGTGTAGCACCAAAGATCCGCGTTGAATTAGTCGCTCGTCCCACACCTCTACCAAGAGGTCTGTCAATGATAAAATTGTTGCTCTGCTCGAACTGATTAAAAATAAACTGTTGGGGCGGTGCAGCGTTCCAGCGGTTAACAAAACTATCCCACCGCTGTTCGATTATTCCTGGGTTAATTGCTGCACCGACAAAGAGCAGAATTGCCAGTCCTGCACCGATGGGAATAAATCGTTTTAAGTTAACTAATTGACCTGTAAGAATTAGCAGGATGGCTGTGGCAACTGGAACCATAACTAACGCAGCTCTTTGACCCGAAATAACTGCATTTGCAAATACTAAGGCCATGCCAAATAAACTGATAACTCTCCACCAGAATGAAGGATCGCAAAAGGCAGAGGCAAAGGTTAAAAAAGCATTAGAAATTAGAAACCACGCCCACTGCCAAGGTGCGACAAATGTTCCCGGCAAGCGGATAAACTTGACTTCTGGACTGAATACCAAAGAACCGCCGACAAAACATCTAGCTTGCAGAGTTGCTTTATATAATTCTTCTCCAATCATGCCTCGGGTACCCGCACATTTTCCGCTTTGCAGCAAGAGGTACTGAATCAAACCGAGAATGCAGCAAACGATCGCCAAAACTACGTGCATTCTACCAAAAAACACCAAATCCTTCTTAGTGCGGAGCAGATAATAGGTACAAGCAATCAGCGGTATGTAACCTATCAATACTTTTAAGCCGAGAATTCCTTGTAGAATTGGTTTGTCACCCTTCATCGGGTTGAGCTGCATCTCCCCGTTGACAAAAATTAAAGTCAGCATTGCCATCATCAACAGGATGCTGAAGGTAGAAAGCATTTGTTTGGGAATGAACAGAGGCAACTGTTTCTTTTTGCAGCTTTGAATGAGGGCGATGAGGGCTGGTATGTAGAAGGCGTCTTTGGCTACTTGAAATGCAGCATTCCCGCCACCAATTGCGTAGGTAACTGTACCGCTTAAAGGCAGGTAAATAAAAAAAGCCCAGAAAGCTGGACGGGGGTATTTGTAGGAAAGTAGCAAAATGGCTATGGCGGCGCCTCCGGCAATAGCAATCTTAGCGCGAACCACGAACAACAGGATGATGCTGACAGCAACACTGATTAAGCAGCTTATGACGATCGCCTGCGCTAATTCATTGCGCTTTTGTGAAGTTTTGCGTTTTTGTGCCGCTATTTCTTTTTTGCTGGACGTTGTTGTTTTTTCGCTGGGCTTTTGTTTGGACTTCTTAGATTTGCGCTTGGTTTTAAACATAACTGATAAAAGGCACTTATGTAGAAGGCAGAAGGCACTCACAGGTAGAAGGCAAAATGTATATCAGAAAAAATATTGCGGTAGATGTGGTTACTTATTCTTAACGTCCTAAATGCGGAAAAATTGGGGTCAAGATGCTGGGTGCGAGGCGGGCAAAACTTACACTCGCGACCTTGTAGAATATAACTGCTGCATCTATAATATACAAATCTCGAAAGCATAATTTTAATCGATCGCTCAAATCGATCGCAGAAACTGGATATGAAGTTAAACAAATTGGTATCGATCGGCATTGCCCTAGTTGTAGGAGCAAGCGCGAGCATATTATCTAGCAGCAGTAGAGCATTCGGGGCCGAAAAAGTTGTCCTGACATTTGGCCCGATCCGCCAAGCCGTCAATATCAGCGACTTAGAAGACTTTGCTAAAGATGGCACGACGACGCCAACCCTCAAACAAATTATCGGGTTCTCCAAAATGGATCCAAAAACATTGCAGGGGTTGATCGGTTTACAAATCGGTTTAAAGCCAGCTAATCTCGCCCGGATAGTTTACAGCACCCCAGGCGAAAAAATTACTGATGAAATTGGTCAAGCTATTCGGACTCAGCGCCGCACAGAAGGTGGCAAAGCCATGCGGGCTGCGCTGATTCTGGCAGCCGGCGACGATGGTAAGGTGTCGCTGTTGGAAATCTTGAAAAAGTATCCTCTCCCGGAGGTTTACGTAGATGTTGCCAGCATTGCTGCGACTGTTGGGAAAATTCAGGGTTTGGCTGGAAATATGGGCACCCTACTGCAAGATTCCAAGGGCGAGACAAAGGGCACAACTCAGACAAAATAGCACTGAAAGTTCGATCGCACAGGTTTGTAGTGAGGACTAAAGTCCTCAGACTTTTTTGGCGGACTAAAGTCCGAACGATCAAACTAAGGAATGAAAATTAAATAATACCATTTATCTAAAATTGTGCAACACTCTTCGACCCCCCCTAGCCCCCCCGCTGCTTTGCGGGGGGGACAAGAATACTGTTGCATTCTTTTTTTAAATTGGTATAACTTACAGTTTTTATTGTTCTTGTGGGATGGGCGTCCCGCCCGTCCCGAAAAGACGGGCGGGACGCCCATCCCACAAACTTGTGTAAGTTATTAAA
>NZ_JAEQCE010000210.1:0-1187 GCF_020738665.1 Microcoleus sp. PH2017_08_TRC_O_A | reverse complement strand
ATTGAGTCTATGGCTACTTTTGATTTCCTAATGATGTTTGCCGCACCGTTAACATCTGCATTCAGAATTGATTTCTGAGCAGAACGGTATAAACCTCGTTTAATTCTTTTACCAGACGGTTGCCAATTGTCGGGTTTTTCACCAACTTTCACTGGCAGTACGTCTCGATCCAAGAAGCTAGCTTTTGAGGTGTAGGATTCGTCTTGCTCTACAAATCTCCATCCTCTGAGAGCGCACTCTTGTTGTAGTCTATCTTTGACTTTAGCTGTGGGTATTTGGACAAAGTTTTGATTAGTGTTTTTTCCCATATTTACTTCTTGCTTCTGTCCTTTATTCCAACCAAAAACTACCACATTGATTTGGTGATTTTCGCAATTCCCTATTATGCTTCTAACTGCTTTATTTACTGCATCTCTCATCCTTCTGGCGCGAGTTTCTGACAACTGTTGCAGTCTTTTTGACAAGAAACCTTTGGGTAACTTGTATTGAGCGTGCGCCGATTGCACTCGCGCTTTTTCCTTATTAAACCACTGGTTCCAAGACTTCAGCTTTCGACCATCAATGATGAAAGGCTTACTATTACTAGAGACACAAGTCAACCAGTTATTGATGCCGTGGTCGATTCCCAAAACCCCTGTTACTTCCAGACTACAACTAGCGGCTTGTTCAGTTAGACTTTCATAGACATACTCAAGCCAGACTTCGCCATTTCTAGGAATTAGCCTGAGTTCTTTAATCTGGCAATCTTTCAGTCTTTCTGGTAAAGTCACCCAGAGCGCATCTTTCCCAAAGTGTTCTTTGCCTTTGGTTCCCAAAGGTAACCTTACCCGATTACCCACTATTTTTAAAGCTTGACCAGGATAGGAAACTTGGTACATCGCCCCTTTAGTTCTGTACTTGGGTAGCCTCGGTTTTTGATTAAGCTCTCCTTTCTTGGCTAACTTTTGTAGGGTTCGGAAAGAACTAAAGGATTCAGCGACTGATTTTAAAGATTGTTGCGCGACTTGCGAGTAGAGTAAGCCGTAATTCTCGTTGCCTTTGGCAATTTTGTACAAATCTGGGTATTTAATTGTACCTTTGTCCTTAAAGTACCGTTGCCGACTTTCGTAAGTCCCGACATTAAACAGATTGTTTGACCACCTCAACAGTTGCTCGACAATGATTTTGTCGAGTCCTGTTAAATGCCA
>NZ_JAEQCE010000105.1:0-57785 GCF_020738665.1 Microcoleus sp. PH2017_08_TRC_O_A | reverse complement strand
AATGATGTGACGTTCTGTTAGCTGCATTCTCAACCTCCTGACCACATAATACCATGCTTGATTACTTATGCTTACAAACTGAATGAAGTTTTACAATACCCAAATTATCCATTTTGATACCACTTCAAAAAAAGAATGCAACCAAGCGTCGAAATTTTGTAGGGTGGAGGCAAGGCGATGAGCGATTAATCTGTAGCACCTGCGCGATAAATCTCCAACCGTACCGCCACCCAGCACGAACCAAAAACTAAAAAACGAGTAAATTCACAATTTTTGAAACCAGCGCTGTATCAGCCAAAAACCTTCGTACTATCGCGGTATTTTTCGGTCGAAAGCAGTCGCCAACTCCCATCACCCAAAAGTTCCAAAACCTGCTGGTGATATTTCAACAAACTCAATCGGTGGCCCACACTCACAAATGTAGTTTTAGTTGCTTGCAACTGTTCGTATAAAAGTTGCTCGTTCTTCAAATCCAAAGCACTTGTAGCCTCATCCAAAATAGCATATCGCGGTTTCGTCAACAACAATCTGGCAAAAGCTAAACGCTGCTGTTCTCCCAGGGACAAAATCTCGACCCAATCTAAAGCCTCATCAAAACCGCCCAATCTGTCCGGCAAATCTGCTAAGTTGACTAATGCCAAAACACAGCGCAATTGTTCCTCATCAACCTTGCTGCTGGTATTGGGATAGAGAAGTTGCGATCGCAAATTGCCCAAAATCAGATAAGGACGCTGCGGCAAAAACAGCATTTCTCCCAATTCCGGCCGCGCCAGACGACCCGTTCCCGAGTCCCACAAACCCGCAATAGCCCGCAGCAAAGAACTCTTCCCAGAACCGCTTTCACCGACAATTAACAGTCCTTCTCCCGGCGACACCGCTACCGACAAATCCTTAATCAAAGTCTTTTGATGCTTCGGAGTATCTAAAGTAACCTGTTTCAGCATCAACTGAGAATCTACTACGACATCTATAGTAGTTCCTCCGGCACGAGATACCGCCTTTTTTGCTTCCAAAGTATCTGTAAATACAGTTAAACGATTGATACTAGCTGCAAAAGAACTAAGGGGTTCAATGCGACTGACAATCAGTGAAAAAGCGGCTAAAACCTGACGGAAAGCAAAACCCGCCTGAGTGATGTCTCCAAACTGAATCGTATCGGTTGTGTCGGCAAAATAAGCAGGAGCGAGAAACAAAGCCGGAATAATCACCACAGCATACCCATATCCAGTTGTAAAATAATCCAAATTTCGCTGCCAGCCAATTAGCAAATTAAAATTGCGGAATACTTCCACGAACCGCTGCTTTATTTGGATCGATTCTCGCTCTTCCCCTCCATAAAAAGCAATGGATTCAGCATTGTCGCGAATGTGAACCAGTCCGTAGCGGAAATTAGCTTCTTGTTTAAGTTGCTCGAAATTCAGAGGCACTAATTTTTGACCAAAAATCAGACTGGCGGTCGTCCCCAACATAGCATAGACAATCAGGAAAATTGAAAGTTGTTTCGAGATTGACCACAGGATACCCGTGAAAGATATAATATTAACTATTGAACTCAGGAGCGCCAGCATAAATGTCAAACTTGTACGAGTAAACGATTTGACATCTTCAGAAATTCTTTGGTCGGGATTGTCGATTTCCTTGTGTGAATTTATTTCGTAATAAGCCCGATTATTAAAATACTTGTCCAGGAACTTATTTGTCATCCACTGTCGCCAGTAGAGACTCAATTTATCTTGGATGTAGCCGTAAATTACCACAATGGGAGTGCCGACTGCAAAAACCCCTGCATAGACAAAAAGATACTTCCAATAATTGAGCTGGTCTTTTTTTGCCAGTGCTGTATTGAAAAAGTTACTGACGTAACTAATGATTACATTCAAACCGCTTACGGACAGGGACAATAACAGCAATAAAGCTAAAAAAAACCACGACTGCCAATGCGCTATCAATCTGCCTTTAAAAAACCAAAAAGCGCTCAAAGGAATAATTAGCATCAAGGCAACAATGATAATTGTCGGGGAATCAATAATCTGCTGCAACAAACTAACTAACCCAGCAGCAATATTATTGACAAAATCCGGAAAAAGAGCGGCACCCCCCAAACATACAATACTAACGAGTACAAACATAGCAGCGAACAGAAATATTAATAACAGCGCTACTAATCCCAGAAAAACCCTGCCTCCTCCAGGCTCTAAAGGATAAAAGTAAGGCTGAGCGATCGCAATAAATCTTTCCCACAACTGACGGTCAAATCGATTCATCTTTACTGTTTGCAAAACTACTTCAACTGTTCTAACATATCAAGTTTGATTCTCCATTGTCGCAGTAATTTATTTGGGAGTTTAGGGAAGAGATTGGTCTCCTATGAGGTGCGCGGTCACGACTACAATTAAATTGGTTTGTAGTGAGGACTTTAGTCCTCATGAAAATCAGAGGACTAAAGTCCTCACTACCAACCAGATCGCGGTTATTTTACCGGAGATGATGTCACCCACAGAGGAATATTTGTTTTCCGATTTAAGTCGTGGAGACGCAAACAGTTTGTAGGTTAGTTGTGGGGTAAATCTAAAATCTCAAATCTATGGGATCGGGAGAAGTGGTGGTTTCGCCGATCGACTCCGACGACGATAGATTGTAGTAAAATCGGTGGCTAATCCCCAAACTAACTTGCTTGAGCACCCAATACAAAACAGCAATAACGACAAATGTTGCAGCCATTACTACAACCGGACGCTTACCAATCAAATCATTCATGACGGTGTTAACTAAGGCATCGGGATTCGCCAGAATGTCCCAAGTGTTGAACCGGATAAATCGTCCTAAATAAATGCCGATCGCCGAAAGTGCGTGTATAGTTATCTCCGTTGCCAGAATAAATCTACCCCAACCCTGTTGCTTCAGATAGTAACCCAAACCCATCACCGACAGTACATAGGCCTCAAATCCCGCCAACATAAACACCAGATACTGCGGAATCAGCGCCAATGTCACCACCCACACCGAGTTCCCCTCTTTAATCTGCTCGATCAGGTGAATGATATCAGTTAAAACGTAGGGTGCATTGGGCAAAAACGCGATAAACCAGAAAAAACCGCCCCACCAGCGGAGAGAGCGAACTCCGCGCTGTCGCAGCACCCAGATATCTAAAGCCATTAGTGCTAGCGTAATTGCGATCGCCCCCAAAACGTAAGTTGTACCCACATCTTGCACAATGTGCTTGAGATAGGACACAACATGGCGCGTGCTAGGCAAAAAAGTAGCGCCCAGGAGAACCCACGTACCCCACAGCAGCCAGCGCGATCGAGGTTTGCGGAAGAGCCAAAAACTCAACGCCAGCGGTACTAAACCTAAAAACAAATTCCAAGACATCCAGCGGACATTCTGTCCCATTGCTGCGATCGCTTCCAGGATTAATCCCATCATGTCAGTTTTTATACAATTAAAGGTTTCATGCAGCACCGCTTTCTCAGCAGCGTGAATCTATCTTAGTCGCTATAGCATTCGGAAGAGTTGACAGTTGACAGTTGACAGTTGACAGTTGACAGTTGACAGTCTGATTTGTAGGGTGCGTCAGCTAGCCACTTCTCGCTCTCCGCTGTCACATTACATAAAGGTACGTTGTTGCGCTTCAGCGCTCTTCGACGATCTATGAAAGAGCGCTGAAGCGCAACAACGTACCTAAGGAACCTACAGATAGGTTTTGCCGATCGGGATTTCGATCGCAAAAGTCGTTCCGCCTCCGACTTGGGAGAAACAGTCAATCTTGCCCTTGTGCTTTTCTACCACAATCGAGTGCGCGATCGACATTCCCAAGCCAGTACCTTTCCCCACAGCTTTTGTCGTAAAAAACGGGTTAAAAATGCGATCGATCACCGCCTGCGGAATCCCCGTACCGTTGTCCGAAATTTCCACCCTCACAGTGCCCTGGGCCGTGACACCAGTGCAAATCACAATCCGGCCGCTCTTAGTCGCTGCTTCTGGAACTGACAACTTGTGATATTGTTCTTCAATAGCATCAATTCCATTAGCAATAATATTCATAAACACTTGATTCAGTTGGCTGGCATAGCACTCCACCGGTGGCAGTTTCCCGAACTCCTTAATTACTTCTATTTCCGGGCGCCTATCGTGACTCTTTAAGCGATGCTGCAAAATCAACAAAGTGCTATTAATTCCCGCGTGAATATCGACAGGCTTCATTGCCGATTCGTCCAGCCGCGAGAAATTTCTCAGCGACAGCACAATTTGCCGGATGCGATCGGTTCCCACCTGCATCGAACCTACAAGTTTTCTTAGATCCTCAGTCATGAAATCCAAATCAATCTCTGCAATGCGATCGACAATTTTTGCATTAGGTTCGGGATACTCATGTTCGTAAAGATTCACCAGATCCAGCAACTGTGTAGTATACTGGTGTAGATAAGCAATGTTAGCGTGAATAAAGTTAACCGGATTATTAACTTCGTGGGCGATGCCTGCAACTAATTGACCCAAAGAAGACATTTTTTCAGTTTGAATGAGTTGAGATTGAGCAGAGCGCAATGACCGCAGCGCTGACTCTAGCTCTGTAGCTCTTTCTCTTTCTCGCGCCTCGCTTTGTCGCAGAGCTTCCTCTGATTGTTTCCGAATCGTAATATCCTGGGCAAATCCAATTATTACCTTTGACTGACCCTGAGAATTTCTGCTAAAAATAGTATCCCGACTTTGCAGCCAAAACCATTCACCGTTTGCTGCCAGCATCCGGTACTCAATTTCCCTGATTTCGCCATCTTTAATTTCTGCAAAGCTCGCGTGATATTCCAAAATTTTTGGCAAATCTTCGGGGTTAATTAACTGAGTCATTAGTGATGAACCCATCGCTTTAATTTCATCAAATGTATAGCCAAGAAGCGTGCCCATAGAAGAATTAGCATAGACATTTCGCTGTTCTTCCAAGTCATAAAGATACAAAATGCCGGGAGTAGCATCCGCAATTTTTTGAATAAACTGCTGGCTCTCTTGCAAAGCTAACTCAGCTTGTTTGCGATTCGTAATATCAATAGTGATACCGTCCCAAAGAATATCGCCGTTTGCTTTAGCTTCAGGACGCGAAATTGACTGAAACCAGTGAATTTTTCCTGAAGGCAGCACGAACCGTCCTTCCCAGTACCAAGGTTGCAAAGTTTGCGCTGAAATAGCAACAGATTCGTTATAATCTTGGCGGTCGTCGGGATGAACCAAATCTATTAGCAAAGCCGCATTTTTACGAAGACTTTCTGGTTCTAGCTCAAACATTTCTAGGGAAGCAGGACTGACGTAAGGGAAACTTAAATAACCATCTCCACCAAGCAAACATTGATAAATTACTCCCGGCAAATTAGCCGACAGCTTTTGGAATTTTGCTTCACTTTTTTGCAGTGCTTCCTCTGCTTCTTTGCGCTCCGTGATGTCAGTAATTGAACCAACAATGCGGACAGCTTTTCCAGATGCATCCCACAAAGCTTGTCCGCGACTGAGTATCCATTTGTAGGTGCTGTTGTAGCACCACAAGCGGTATTCGGTGATGTAATGCGGCGTTTTTTTGTCTAAATGGTCTTGGAAAGCTTGCATTACTAAATCTAAATCATCGGGATGCGTGTTTCTGTTCCATTCGTCAAAGTAATCGAGCATGGGGATGTGTTCGTATCCCGTGATTTCTTTAAATCGATCGGACAGAAATATTTCTCCTGTTTGCAAGTTCCAATCCCAAATGCCGTCATTGTTACCTTTGAGTGCTAACTGCCAGCGTTCTTCTGTTTGCATCAATTGAGCAGTTCTTTGTTCGACTCTATTTTCTAGTTCTTCATTGAGCTGTTTGAGACTTTCTTCTGCCTGTTTCCGCTCGATCGCAATTCCCGCTAAATGCCTGACAGATTCTATCAATTGCAGCTCAAAATTTTGGGGAGTGCGCGGTTGGGCGTAATACATACCAAAAGTTCCCAAAACTTGACCCCCAGATGAGACAATAGGAGTAGACCAGCAAGCTCTCAGTCCAAAACTCAAGGCTAAATCTCGAAAGTCTTGCCACAAAGGATCGCTGGCAATATCTGTAACGATCACCTGTTCGCAGCGATAGGCAGCAGTGCCGCAAGAACCGACATTCGGGCCGATGGCTACTCCATTAATAGCAGCATTATAACTTTCTGGCAAACTGGGCGCGGCTCCGTGCAGCAAATGTTTGCCGTCTGGAGCTAGAATCAAAATCGAACCCATGACATTTTTAGATTGCTGTTCGATAATTTTAATTAAAGTATTTAAAGTATCGCCAAGAGTTGCGTCCTGAGCAATCATTTCTAAAATTTGTTTTTGACCTGTCAACCAATTTTCAGCTTGCTTGCGCTCGGTAATGTCCCGGGCAATCCACAAAGCCGTGTTGTCTTTCATTGGCGAAATGGTAGCAGCAAACCACTTTTGTTCGCTGCCAATTTCCAGGTGATATTCACAATTCAAAGTTTGATTAGTAGAGACAGCGATAGTAATTTGCTCCAAAAAAAATTCTGCTGTTTCTGGATCGAATAGATCGTGAATTTTTTGACCTATAACTTCCGTCGGTGGCTTGTACAAAAGTTCGGGATTTGTCTGGGCAACTTTTAGATAGCGTCCCTCAATATCGAACACAAAAATTACGTCGTTCATGGCAGCGAACAATGCCCGCAATTCTGCTTCTGAAGCTTGCAGGGCGAGTTCAGCTTGTTTGCGATCGCTAATGTCGCGCCCCACTCCTTGGTATTCGATCGCCGCACCTCGATCGTCAAAAGTTGCTCTGTCAGTCCACTGTATCCAGCGAATTTCGCCCGTGTCGAGAATTACGCGGTGTTCCCAGGTAATAGCGGGATTTTGTAGGCTTAAAGAATTGAAAATATCGCTGCAAAAGTTTCTATCTTCTTCCCAAATCAAAGGCATAAAAGAATTGCCGATCAGCTCCGATCGCGATTTATTGAAATAGCGGCAGTAGGCATCGTTGACAAAAGTCACAACTCCGCTGGGCAAGAAACGGCAAATAAGTTCGGTTTGGTCTTCAATAATTGCCCGATAGCGAGATTCGCTCGCTTGCAGCGCGGCTTCTGCTAGGATGCGATCGCTAATGTCTGTACCGACGAACAGCAGCCCGATCGATCGCCCTTTGGAATCGACCACAGGTTTGTTTCTCCAGGTTATCCAGACTTTTTCCCCATTGCGGCGGATGTTTTCATTTTCGTGTTTGAAGTATTTGTCCGGCTGTGCCACACAGTCTCGAATCATTATGACTAACTGATTTTCCGACAATGTGGCCGGATCTACAATTGTGCCGATCGCACTTTTGCCAAGAATTTCTGCTTGTGAATACCCGAAAAAATTTTCCGCAAACTCATTAAAAAAAGTAATCTTGCCTTCATTGTCTAACTGCACAATCATGCTGTTAGCGTTCTCAACCAGTTGTCGGTACTTAGCTTCGCTCGATCGCAGCATCGATAGGCCGTACATCCCCGTAAAAACCGCCACCCCGCTCAAAACTGCCAGCAAGCCACCTCCTGAGAGCAACCACCCCCGCCGTGGCGAATTCTCGGGCCATCCTCCTGCGGGAATTGCTGCCAACTGCCAGGAACCGTTGGGCAAAATCACTTCCAACACCACCGGATTGTTCTGAAAAATCGAGTTGTCGCCGAAAAACACCTCACCTGACACTCCCTTCGCGTCTTTCCCCCGGACAGCGTATTGCACCTTGGCTGAGGGATCGTTGAGTCCCGCTTCCTCAAGCAGGACATTTTTTTCGAGGATCACACCGATCAACCCCCAGTAAACTCCTGTTTCGGGCTCGGCGTCGGCGGGGGTCAGAAAAATTGGCGATCGGCTGACGAAGGCCACGCCTCCCTCCAATAATTGCACGGGCCCGGCAAGCAGAGTTTTTCTGGTGTGGATCGCATCTTTGACCATTTGCCGCTGTTTGGGTAGCGTCATCAAGTCAACGCCGATCGCCTTTTCATTTCCATCCTTCGGATAAATATCAGCGATCGTCGTCCCTTTAACTAAAGTGATGTTGCGAATGCCGGTTTGCTGTGCCAGCAGAATTCTCGCCGTAGCTGCAAACTCGGCTGCGGTGATGTCTGGGTTGTGGGAAATGTCAGCTACCAATCCCCGGATCAAAAATAGCCGGGAATTCAAAGAACCTTCCAACTTTGAGCGGACTGTGCTGAGCCGATCGATCGTGCTAGCGCGGTTGTGTTGCAAAAATCGCTCTTGTTCCGATCGGTCTAAAATGCCAACTCCGACCAAAATTGCTACTAATGCCGAAAATGCTGCTAAATACGGTGAAATTTGGAATTTTTTCAGCTTAAAGTATTCCATCTGTCGGCAGTTCAACTATATTTTTAAGTCTTTAGATAGATTTATTTTAGTTTCATTTTCCTATGCCGATGCAAGATTTCCGGCAGACGGAGCTTTTCACAAGTCTGCACGAGTTTTGTGTGTTCTAAGCTGTTGTACATCTCAATTGTTTATTTCAATTTCCTCGCACATTCTCCCCATTGGTGTCAACTTAAGGTCAAAAACTTTTGTATTTTTCGTTCGCAGCCGAAGCCAGATCCCCCTAAATCCCCCTTAAGAAGGGGGACTTTGAGTGCTTCTTGTCCCCCCCGACCTAAGGGGGGTTAGGGGGGATCTGGCATTAATCATCAGACAGAAGACTGGAATTACATTTGACGTGTTTGTTGACACCAATTCCCTCTCCCCCTCTCCCACTCTCCAGACTCGCGCACCCGAAACACGGGATTTGTTGGCTAAAATAAGGTTAGCAATAATTTTTGTCAGCGCTGGGCGCAAATAATTCATAGGGGCAATTTGATGCAGGAACAGTTGATGGAAGCGATCGCACCTTACCGCGATCGAGTAGATTATCTAGAAGTTCGCCTCGAACAAAGCGAGTCAACAGCCATTAGTTTTCGCGGCCCTCAGTTAGATGCAGTCAACCGCAGTTTCAGTCTAGCCGGCGGCATCCGCGCCTGTCACAAAGGCGGCTGGAGTTTTGTAACATTTAACGGTTTGGCTGAATTAAAAGCCCGGATTGAAGAAGCTGTCGTGCAGTCTCGTTTGGTAGGTAGCGAAAAAACTGTACTAGCAGATGTCACTCCGATTCAAGATTATGTAGCGGTGGAATTCGGTCGCGATCCGCGGTCTATTACTCTAGCAGAAAAACGCAAGTTGCTCGAATCTTACAACCAATTGCTGTTAGATTTCGACCCGCGAATTCAGACGACAATGGCCGGTTACAGCGATCGATTCGGGATTACTTATTTTGTGAATTCTCAAGGCACTTGCATTGCTCAAGAGCGTTTGGACGTGACGGGGCGCTTCGGGGCGATCGCCCGCGGAGAAGGCGGTGTCGTCCGTCAAGGGTTTGAATCGATTCATTCGCGATCGGATTACAATGTCTTGACAAATATTGAAGATCGTGTTAAGAGCGCGGCGGTGCGAGCTGTGGGCCAATTAGAAGCAAAACCGGTCAAAGGCGGCCAGTATCCAGTGATTTTAGACCCTTATTTGTCGGGGGTATTTATTCACGAAGCTTTCGGCCATTTGTCGGAAGCTGACGGCATTTACGAAAACCCGAAAATGCAGGAATTGTTGACTTTGGGCAAGCCTGTGGCGATCGAACAATTGAACGTAATTGACGATGCAACTTTGCCGGGATTGCCGGGAACTTTGAAATACGACGACGAAGGAGTGCCAGCTCAGTGCAAGCATTTAATTAAAAATGGAGTTTTAGCAGCGAGAATGCACAATCGCGAGACTGCGGGCAAAATGGGGGAAGCTCCGACGGGAAATGCTCGGGCCTTGAGCGCTACTTTTATGCCGTTGGTACGGATGACTAATACTGCGATCGAATCTGGCGCACATTCTTTCGATGAAATGGTGGGCGACATTGAGGAAGGAGTCTATGCAGTACGGATGTTGGGAGGACAAACCAACGGCGAAATGTTTACCTTTGCAGCAGCCGAAGGCTTCATGATTCGCAACGGCAAATTGGCCGAACCGGTGAGTGATGTCACCTTAAGCGGCAACGTATTTCAGACTTTAAAGGATATAGAGTCGATCGGCAACGACTCAGTTTATGCCTACGGCGGATGTGGAAAAGGTGGCCAAAGCGGTTTAGCTGTCAGCGTCGGCGGCCCCCATTTGCGGATCAAAAATGTTGTAGTCGGAGGCAGATAATATATAGCCTTTCGAGCTTTCATATGAGGTACTCATGGGGATAGGGCATAGGGGATAGGGCATAGGGCATAGGGCATAGGGCATACCTCACTTTTTTTAGAACCGCTATATAAAAACTGTTGAGTTTTGAATTTTGAGTTTTGAACTCAACAGTTTTTATCCCCATCGGCGAACCCAAGAGTTCAATAAAAAACCCGGTTTCTTGAAGAAACCGGGTTTTTTTCTACCAACTAAGAGAGGATTGAAAAATTATCGGGTAGAGGTTGCGGGAATTCTGCATTTCTCGCGCAACCCTCTCAACCAAACTACGGGCTAATTTTAGTGGCAGCGACTTAAAGCTGTCTCATCTCATCTTCAAGCACCCGAACCAAATCTTGATTGCCGCTGGCTCTAGCTACTTCGATGCGGTGCATCAGTTGCTTTTGAATGTTAGCGCGGTGGGTTTCAGCGATTTTTTTTACGTTTTGGCGATTTGTGTTCATGGTGAACTTTCCTTATATTAAATTTGGTGTAACTCCTACTTCTTTAATATAGCGCAAAATTTCAAAAAGTATCTAAATTTACAAAAAGTTTACAGTTATTGACCGATCGACCACAATAGTGTATACTATATCGCATAAGTCAATAGCGATATCTTGACATTTCCAATAATTTAAATAGTAGGCGTCGGTCAGATTCCCGATCGCCAACAAAATAATTTCCCAAATCAAAGGTACGTAGTTGCGCTTGGGCGCTCTTAGGTACGTAGTTGCGCTTGGGTACGTAGTTGCGCTTGGGCGCTCTTAGGTACGTAGTTGCGCTTGGGCGCTCTTAGGTACGTAGTTGCGCTTGGGCGCTCTTAGGTACGTAGTTGCGCTTCAGCGCTCTTTGATATAGACAAAAGCGCCAAAGCAAAGGTACGTGCCTTAGTCAAAACTGAAAACTTCCCCCAGCACCTCTAGCAAATGGTGAAGGTGTGCGAGCTCGTGAGTTGCCATCAGCGAAATCCGAATGCGGCTGACACTGACAGTCGGAGGCCGAATCGCCACAGCCAAAATACCCATTTCCTTGAGTTGGCTGCTAACTGCTAAAGCTGTGGCTGCATCTTTTAACAGCAGACTGAAAATTGGGGAGAGGGAATTGCTAATTGGTAATTGGCGATTGGTAATCGCCCCATATTTGAAAGTTTCAATATTTTGTTGCAACCGAACTCGGCGCTCTGGTTCTTGCTGTACAATTCTCACAGCTTCCAAAGCAGCCGCCGTGTCAGCCGGCGTCAATGCTGTAGTATAAATCCAACTCGCGGCTCGATTGCGGAGAAAATCAATTAAAGTAGCGGAGCCCGCAACGTAGCCGCCCAAACTTCCCAAAGCTTTGCTAAGCGTGCCAACTTGAATTAGCGGCAATCCCTTACAGCCGAAATGTTCTGCACAACCGGCACCGCTAGCACCGAAAACTCCTGTAGCGTGAGCTTCATCTACTAATACCATACAGTTAAATTGCTCGCCCAAAGCTAACAACTCCGGCAGCGGACACAAGTCCCCATCCATGCTAAACACGCTATCGGTAATAATTAAACACTTGCGGAATTTAGCACGATTTTGTTCTAGCTTGGCTTTTAAATCCTCAAGATTGCAGTGATTGTACTCTAGCGCTGTTGCACGGCTGAGTATGGCTCCATTTTTGAGACTCGAATGATTGTACTTGTCAGATAATATCAAATCGCGCTGGCCGACAACTGATGCGATCGCCCCTAAATTCGCTAAATACCCGGAACTGAATACTAAAGCGTCTTCAGTTTGTTTTAAATTAGCAATAGCCAGTTCTAGCTGTCGGTGCAAATCGCGGTGTCCGCTGACTAACCTCGAACCCGTCGCACCCGTACCAAATTCCTTAGTTGCAGCCATCGCCGCTTGAATCAACCTGTCATCGCCGGCAAGTCCCAGATAATCGTTGCTGGCAAAGTTAATCAGCCAACGGCTTGCTAATTTTACCACAGGCCCCGGACAGCTTTCGATCAATTGTGGCGATCGATACCAATCGGCCCGGCGAACAGTGTCCAGGGACTTCTCTAGCCAAGCGTAAGGGTCTGCATTCATATTGTCCAGCGATCGAGTAATAAGTTATATTGTCTTATAATCAGTCCCTGCCTATCAGAGAAGCATATGCCACTCACTAAAAAATACAGATTAGTCACCCGCAGTGATTTTGACGGTCTTGTCTGTGCCGTTTTACTCAAAGAACTCGATATGATAGACGAGATTAAATTCGTGCATCCTAAAGATATGCAGGATGGAAAAATCGAAATAACAAATAACGATATTACCACCAATTTACCATATGTTGAGGGAGTTCATCTAGCTTTCGATCACCATTTTAGCGAAACTCTCAGACATGAAAAAATCAAAATCAACCACATCATTGACCCCTATGCAGCTTCCGCAGCCAGAGTGCTGTACAAATATTATGGAGGCAGAGCAAAATTTCCTGATATTTCCGAGGCGATGATGCTAGCAGTTGACAAAGCAGACTCCGCTCAATTTGCCAAAGAAGAGGTTTTGCAACCGGAAGAATGGGTGCTGTTAAACTTCTTGATGGACGCCCGCACTGGCTTGGGCAGGTTTAAAGAATTTACGGTTTCCAATTATCAGTTAATGATGGAGTTAATTGATTACTGCAAAAATCATACCATCGATGAAATCTTGCAGCTTTCTGATGTGAAAGAAAGAGTAGACCTTTACTTCGAGCAATCCCAAAAATTTGAAGACCAAATACAGCGCTGCGCCAAAGTTTACGATCATTTAGTCGTTTTAGATTTGCGTAACGAAGATGTGATTTATGCGGGAAATCGTTTTGTAATTTACGCTTTGTTCCCCGAGTGCAATATCTCGATTCACACACTATGGGGACTGAAGCAACAAAATACTGTTTTCGCCGTTGGTAAGTCAATCTTCAACAAAACTTCTCAAACTAATATAGGGGAGTTAATGTTAAAATATGGTGGGGGCGGCCACCGGAATGCGGGAACTTGTCAGATTGAAAATGATAAAGCTAGTAAAGTTTTGAAAGAGTTAATTGCCCAGATTGAGCAAAAGGGTTAAATTAAATTAACTTGATATTTTTGGCAGTCAGGACTTGAGTCTTTGATGATTTAAATTTTCAGGATTCAAGTCCTTACTACAAAAGGGAATGTTTAGAACTCAAGTCCTTGCTGCTAGCGGGAGTTTAGTCCTCAAGGTTTTGAGGTTGGGGGTTCGGGGCGTTGAAATTTTCTGCACTCTTGCCTTTGACTGGCGGCAAATAATCTACTAAACCCATATCAAAAGCCACATCCGGCAAATCGGCAGCGTTATAATTTCCTGCTTCAAACAATCGCCCAGGAGTAAAACAAGGCTGCTTCAATCTTACCACTTCGCTAGGCGAAAACATTCCCCTAAACATTTTGCGTTCGAGTCCCATAATTTCTGCTCCTAAAACAACTCTCGCATTAATCTTAACAATTTTTTGCCTGTCGCTTCCCAATTAAATAAATCCGCCGTCTCCCGAGCTTTTTGGGCTACCTGAAAACGCATGGGATCCTCCACAATTTTTCGCAACTGTTCGCGAACAGACTCAACATTTGGTTCGGCCCAATGAGGAGCATTTCTAATTTTAAGATACTGAGTATCGTAACATTCTCCGACGGGAATTAGATCGTGAGCAATGGGATAACAGTTAGCACTATTTGCGTACTCCGTCGGGCCACCGTACACAGTCATAGCGACTGGTAAACCCGCAGCAAAGGCATCCAAAATTTTAATCGCAAAACCCTCGCCACGAAACGGAGCCAAAAAAGCATCTGCTGATAAGTATAAATCCGCTAGTTCTGTTTTAGTAAAAAATTTAGGCTTTATCTCTATTTTCGGCTTTAATTTGCCGAATTGTCTTTCCATATTTATGATATGTTCGGTTATGGCATCAGGATTTTTGCCACCATCTTTGACGATCAACTCTACGTTGGCATCATCTTGAAACTCTTGATAAAATGCTTGGATGGCGAGATCCGTGCCAAATCTATACAAGTCAAAAGAATTGGTCATGTGCAGAATAGATTTTACATCGTTCTGGTTTTTTTTAGGTCTGGAAGAATAGAGTTGCGAAATTAAAGGATTGAAACCTAGAGGTATGACGGAGACTTTTTTTGTCGGACATCCAGCTTGGACTAAAACGTTTTTAGAATATTCACTGACGGCTATGATGTGGGATGAATTGTTGACAGCATCGTAAATCCAGTAATCATATTCATCATCATTTCTGGCGAATTCGTAATTGATGGCAAAAAATTCTAAGTTGAGGTGTCCGCTGAGTTCTTTTAAAAAGAAAGGTTTCCAATAATGAGACCATTTTAGCTGAAATAAATCTGATGGTGCGGTGTTCATCCACTTGGCTAGGAGGTGGTTTTCTTCGGCTGTGGAATAGCGTGTGAGGTGAGATGCGATTTCTGAGGGTTCGACTGAAATAGAAATCCCCATTTTGTCTAGGGTTTTCGCCAGCGATAGGGTAATGTCGGCGAAGGAATTAAAATTTTGAAAGCCGACGTTAAAGTGAACCATAATTAGTTATTGGTTATTGGTTATTGGTTATTTGTTATTGATTGTAGGGTGCGTCAGGCGAGTAGGTTTTCAATACAAACTCAGGATTTTTGCCCTGACGCACCTTGGGTTTATTGAGGTGAGAAGGTTTTCAATACAAATTCAGGATTTTTGCCCTGGCGCACCTTGGGGTTTATTGAGGGTTGATTAATTAATACCATTTCTCTAAAATTGTGCAACACTCTTCGACCCCCCCTAGCCCCCCCATGAATCAGGGGGGGAACAAGAATACTGTTATTTCGTTGAAAATTGGTATAAATTATTCATAAAAACATTTGTACAAGCCTCCACGTGAAAGATGCGGATTCATGAGATTGTTGATATAATTTAGGGATGTTCGAGTGCGACGCACCCTACGACTCACATCTCAAAATATACGATTTAAATGCGGTACAGCTTAGGATTTTGCTAAAGTGTAAGGTGCGTCGCTTGATGATTTTGCATATATAGCCTTTCTCAAAAAGATGAGGTATGGCTGACGGCTTATATAATAAACACTAAGAGGGGCTGAAGCCCAACAACGTACCTCATCTTTTTGAACACCGTTATGATTTAGGGATTGTTGATGGCGACGCACGCTACGACTAAAATCTAAGATCGCCAATGGTATGATTTTGCTAGGATGCCGATCGCACTAATATGACTGTACAGTCGCATCCGCGCGCCACAGCTTCCGGGATGTTCCCCTGAATCACCTGTTTCAGCAGCCCTTCGCGACTGGCTCCCAGGACGATCGCATCACATTGATCGTTTTGAGCCAAATCAATTAAAGCATCCGACACCGACTTAGCGCAAACCGCAGTCACTATTACTTCACAACTAACCCGCCCCTGAATAAACTTCGCAGCTTGCTTTAATTCGGCGCGCGAGGGCTCCGCAACAGAAGGCTGGTGCACCTGACACAATTTAATCTCCGATAAGGCACTCGCAGCCACGAAAGCAGGTAGCAGCCGCAATGCCGCAGCTTGCTTGTAACTGCCGCGAATTGGTACTAACCAGCGCTGCAAACCCATCAGTGTGTGCAATCCCAATTCTGGCGCCCGAATGTCGGAATTGGGCGAGGAAAATTCAGTCTCTGGTGTCGCTGATGAATTTGATGTCACAAATTGAGAATTTTCTGCGTCATCAACTCCTGCGGCATTTAACTGCCATTCTGTAGACGCATATTCCCGCCCGCTGCTAGCGGCTGAAAACTCATTTTTCTGGCGTGTTACTAATAGTTTTTCGCTCCATTTAACTAAAACTACTTCGCAGCCTGCTTGCCGAATTACGGTATCGACCACATCGCCAAAAATGCGTCCAGTTGTGGATAATTCGCCTTGCCAGCCCATCAAAATTAGGTCAATGTGACGCTCCCTAATTGTCTCTAAAATCGCGTGAGGCACGTCGTGAGCTACCCGAATTTGAGTGTGTACTGGCAAGTTCCAATTGCGGATAATGCGCTCGGCTTGTTGCAGCAGGCGGCGGCTTTTTGTGGTTCGCACTGCGCTTTCTGAGGGGGAACTGTTGCGCGGTACGATGATGATTTGCAGGCATTCTAATTCATAATTGCGATCGCGCGCAATGGCGGCCGCGAGTCGCAGCAAGGCGGGTGCTGTTTGCGGGTTGGAAAGCGGCACTAATAAGCGGCCGTTTCCGACTTGTGGCGCTCTGGTTTGATACACTACATAGGATGGTTCTGGATGCGGGCCTTGGGTTGTTTCTCCGCTGAGGCGATCGGATTCTACTCGGATTATGTCGCTGCGGGTAATAATTCCAACTAGATGCCGTCCTTCTATGACGGGCAAGCGGCTGATATTGTAGTGATTGAGTCTGTACAGTACCTCGCTTAGGGTATCCTTGGCTTTGACTGCGATCGGCTGTGCAGTCATAAATTCTTTGAGCAGTGTCTTGCCGGACAAATTCTGCTCGCTGGCTTTTGCTAAATCGGTTTGACTGATAATGCCGACCAGTTTACCATTTTCAACTACCGGAAAGCCGCGGTGGTGCGATCGCGAAAAAGCCTGCATCACTTCATCGAAAGTCAGTTGACTCGAAAGAGTTTCAACTCGGCGCTGCATCACGTTAGCTGCGTACAAGTCGCTCAAACCATCAACCGCAGGTTTATCTTTGGTGAGATGAATGCCGCTAAACTCCAAAAGGCGATCGTACAAAGAGCCGCTGTCCACCTTTTCGGCGACTAAATAAGCAACTACAGAACAGATCATCAAAGGTAGCACTAATTTGAAATCTGCCGTAATTTCAAACACAATAACTACCGCCGTAATCGGCGCCCTAGAAACCGCACAAAAAAACGCTCCCATTCCCGCCAAAGCGTAAGTTACCGGCAAACCAACACCCAGCCAATGTGCTTGGATAATTCCCACGATATGGCCGAGTGCCGAACCGAGAACTAAAGAAGGTGCAAACAATCCTCCCGGAGCTCCCGAAGCTGCGGAAAGAATTGTCAAACAAAAGTGAGCGATAAAAGCAATTAAACTGGTGGTTCCGCTAGCTTCTCCGGTTAGCAAAAACTCGCGCAAACCAGTATTATTGCGAAAATTTTCTGGCAAAGCAGCGATGACTATACCACAGATAAACCCCGCACAAGCAATTCGCCAAGGTAAGGCTAATTTCAGCGTTTTTCGATTGAAGTGCAAACCAGCAATAATCCCTTTGCTGAACAAAGCTCCCAGCAATCCCGCTAAAACTCCTAACAGTATATAGAACGGAATTTCCTGAGGAAAAAAACTAATTTTATACTCTCGCAAATTGAGATTTAAACTATCTCCGCCCAAAAGCTGCGAAACAACCGCACCGATGAAAGAAGCAATAATTGCCGTACCTAAAGTCAAGCCAGAAACATCGTGCAGCAGTTCTTCAACTACAAACAAAACCCCTGCAATCGGAGCATTAAAACCAGCAGCCAGTCCCGCCGCTGCACCGCAAGCAATCAATTGGCGGCGGTAGTCTGGGGAAGTCGGCATCAAGTTACCTATCCAGCCGGCCAAAGACGCTCCAATTTGGACGGTTGGGCCTTGTCTTCCCAGGGTTAAACCGGAACCAACTGCTAAAATAGTGGTCAGAAGTTTAACGACAGCTACTCGTAAATTCAAAGAAAGATTGACACCAGCGAGGGCAGCTTTGACGTGAGGAATGCCACTACCAGCAGTTTCTGGAGCGAAACGTTCAACTAAAAAACCTGTTAGAAACCCGCCTAATAAACCGACAGCCGGAAGCAAAATTAAAGCTGGAATTAGCGTTGAGGTAGCAACTCGCCAACTGCCGAGCCATCCGACTCCTAATTTGAGCAAGACGCCAGCCAATCCTGAAATTAAACCGATCAGGCAAGCTTCAAAAATAGCGAGGCGTTTGGGGCGTAAAAAAAGCTGAGATTCGATGACGCTGGAAGGTTCCCTAAGTTGTTTAGGGATAGTAATGTACGGCATAAATAGGGTAGATGACCTAAGAATTGTATGCTCGATTAGACTTTAGCAAACATTCGGTATGTTTGGGGAAATACAGCAAATATTAATGGCTAATTTACTATTTTTTCGATGCCATAATTTTGATTTCTATACTATAGCAGTTCTCGTAAATAATCATTTTACAAGACGACGGTCTAATACATCGATGTCAGGAGGTTGAACAGTTATGGTCAAAGTAGGAAGAGCAGGGTTTATATATCTTTGTTCTTGCCTAAGCATTGTTCCAAAATGAAGCAAATTTAATTAGAGTGGCAACACATTAAAGAAGATGAATTAGCTGCGACATTAATTGAGATTACAAAGTGTTGAAAAATTTATGATTTTTCTTGAATTCTTTTAATTAGGTTTAGTGCCTTTTCATAATCATCTTTTCTTGCTTGTTTCTGAAATAAGTCGGCGGCTTTTTGTAAATCTTGTATCGCACCCTGCTTATCTCCTAATATCGCTCGCGCAATACCAAGGTTGGCGTAGGCTTCAGCATAGTCTGGGTTGATTTTTATAGCCTGGTCGTAATCGGCGATCGCACCCTGCTTGTCTGCTAAGCTCGATCGGGTGACACCTCGGTTATAGTAGGCATGAGCATTGTTGGGGTCAATTTTTAGGGCTTGGTCGTAATCGGCGATCGCACCCTGCTTGTCTCCCAATTGATCGCGGACTAAACCTCGGTTGTAGTAGGCTAACGCATAATTAGGGTCAATTTTCAGGGCTTGGTCAAAATCTGCCTTCGCACCCTGCTTGTCTCCTAATTTTGCTCGGGCGATACCCCTGCCCATATAGGCATTGGCATAATTAGGATTAAGCTTAATTGCTCGATCGCAAGCCTCTACAGCGCCCTGATAATCTCCTTGGTGGTACTTCTGTCCAGCCAAATTATAAAATTCCTCCGCCGTCATCCCAGGCGCCCCAGCCTCACTCACAAGCTGCACGGACAAATCCACTCGATCGTAATGCTCAATCTGTGCCGCCGCGATCGATTTAGCTTCTCTGGCGTCAACTGCGGGGTGGTGGGCGATGAAAATAGTTGCAGTTAAACCAATTAATGTTGCTGGTATTCGGTGATGTAAGTTCATAATTTTAGTTAAAAATTTATTTTTTCCGAACTGTCAAATCTGAGAAATCCTGTGTTATACCAAACAGTAAATATTTTTGATATGGCAATCATAAATCAATACGCTTGGGTTAAGACCGTCCGGTCAATAAAACGATATGAAAAATAGACTCTGCGTTGGTGCGTGCCTGCCCGTTGGCGAAGCCGCCCTGAAAGGGCTAGGGCTTATGCTTCGTTCCTCTCTTCGGACAATTGCTAACCCAAGCGTATTGAATCATAAATGATTTAGATAAATCTGTAGGGGTAGTACCTTTCTTTGCCTACCCTCCTACTTATACTCTTTTTTGCAAAAAGTTGTTTTTGGTAGTGCGAGTTCAAGAGGGCGCACTACCCAAGTTAGCGTGTTCGATGCTCTCTAGATTATTGAGGACTTGACGGTGTGCCTTGAATTTTTTTAATTAACTCTAGCACCTTTTGAGAACTCTCATTGTCTCCTTGTTTCTGAAATAAGTCGGCGGCTTTCTGAAGATCTGCGATCGCTTCTTGCTTGTCTCCTAATTGTGCGCGTACACCACCCCGGCCTATGTAGGCTGGTGCATTATTGGGGTCAATTTTTATGGCTTGGTTGTAATCGGCGAGGGCAGCTTGATTGTCTGCTAAGATATACAGGATAAAACCCCGCTTGATGTAGGCTTCAGCATATTGGGGGTCAATTTTTATGGCTTGGTTGTAATCGGCGATCGCAGCCTGATTGTTTTTTAACCTTAAGTGGGTAACACCCCGGTTCAAGTAGGCTGAGGCATTTTTGGGGTCAATTTTTATGGCTTGGTCGTAATCGGCGATCGCACTCTGGCTGTTTCCTAAATCATCCCGGGCATTACCCCGACCGATATAGGCATTGGCAAAATTAGGATTAAGCGCAATTGCTCGATCGTAAGCCTCTATAGCACCCGGATAATCTTTTTCGCGGTACTTCTTGACACCCAGATTATAAAATTCCTCTGCTGTTTGCTCGTTCCCCAGAGGCTTGCTGGCCACACGCACAGACAAATCCATTCGAGCATAACTATCACTGATTGATTTGGCAGAGTTTGTTGCAACTGCGGGCGGCTGGGCGATGATAATAGTTGCAGTTAAACCAATTAATGCTGCTGGTAGTCGTCGATTAAAATTCATGATTTTAGTTGATGGTTGAGTGTGGTTTTATAACTGTCAAAGCTGAAAGTTTCTGCAATTCTAGCGACTTTCAGATATTAGATTAAGGAAAATTTTATGTTGTCCCTTGAATTCTTTTAATTATCTTTAGTACCTCTTGGTACATCTCTTTGTTTCCTTGTTGCTGAAATAAGTCGGCGGCTTTCTGAAGGTCTGCCACCTCTCCCTGTTTGTCTCCTAAGCTCGATCGCGTAATAGCACGGTTGAGATAGGCAAAGGCATAGTTGGGGTTAATTTTCAGGGATTTTTCGTAATCGGCGATTGCTCCCTGTTGGTCTCCTAATTCATCGCGAACATTACCCCGACTGGTATATACCGCAGCATCGTTGGGGTTAATGTTCAGAACTTGGTTGTAATCGGCGAGGGCACCCTGCTTGTCTCCCAATTGATAGCGAGTTTTCCCGCGGTTGTAGTAGGCTTTGGCATCGTTGGGATTAATTTTCAGAACTTCGTTGTAATCTTGTATCGCACCTTGCTTGTCTCCTAATCTATTGCGGGCATTGCCTCGATTGCCGTAGGCTTCGGCATACTTAGGATTAATTTTCAGGGCTGCGTCGAAATCGGCGATCGCACCTTGGTTGTCTCCTGAGCCTGAGCGGGCAATCCCTCGGTTGTAGTAGGCATTAGCATAGTTGGGGTCAATTTTCAGGGCTGCGTTGTAATCTGCGATCGCACCCTTGTTGTCTCCTGAGGCAGAGCGGGCATTACCGCGATCGTTATAGGCAAAAGCATAATTAGGATTGAGTGAAATTGCTCGACTGTAAGCTTCTATCGCACCCTGATAATCTCCTTTGTCGTACTTCTGTCCACCCTGATTGTAAAAATCCTCCGCTGTTTCCCCTGCCGCCGATAGCTCACTCGCAACTTGGACAGACAAATCCACTCGATCGTAAGTATCAATCTGCCCAGTAATTGATTTAACAGTGATTGATTTAGCTTCTCTGGCGTAAACTGCCGGGGATTGGGAGATCAAAATAGTTGCAGTCACACCAATTAATGTCGCTGGTAGTCGGCAGAGTAAATTCATAGTTTAAGTTGAAAATTGAGTAGTGGGCGAGACAGTTTGATCCTCAAAAGTTTTATCTTGGCATGGATCGATGCGGTCAATAGTTTAGTTGTTTATGGTACAATACGGTTGACTTAAGAACAATCTGACTTTCAAGAAATGCCTGTATTGCCTAGAAAATCTTGAGATGACATTCGTCAAAAAGCGTTAAGTCCACCGTATTGGTTTATGGTGATTCTTGAAGTCTATTAATTATATTTATTGCCTTTTCGTAAAGAACTTTATTGCCTTGTTTCTGAAATAATTCTGTGGATTTCTGAAGATCTGCGATCGCACCCTGCTTGTCTTTTAACCTCGATCGAGTAATCCCCCGATTGTAGTAGGCTAAAGCATAGTTGGGGTTAATTTTCAGGGCTTGTTCGTAATCGGCGATCGCACCTTGACTGTCTCCTGAGTCATCCCGGACATTGCCCCGATTGACATAGGCGGTGGCATTGTTGGGGTTATTTTTGATGGCTTGGTCGTAATCTGCGATCGCACCCTGTCTGTCTCCTGACTCATCGCGGAGATTGCCTCGATTGATATAGGCATTAGCATCATTGGGCTTAATTTTTATTGCCTGGTCAAAATCTGCCTTCGCACCCTGCTTGTCTCCTGAGTTCGATCGGACAACACCGCGATCGTTATAGGCCTCGGCATAATTGGGGTTGAGTTTAATCGCTTGAGTGTAAGACTCTATAGCACCCGGATAATCTCCTTGTTTGTACTTCTCTACAGCCTGATTGTAAAATTCTTCCGCTGTTTGGTTTTGTGTCAAAACCTCACTCGCTACCTGCGCGCCTAAATCCACCTTCGTTGAAGCCAACAATCTGAAATTTTGGTCGATTGGAATTCTCAATGAAAAGCTTTTATTTTCGGCATAACTCGGTTGACAATTTACTAAACCTGTGGTTGTTGAAACAACTAATCCTGTCAACAGTCCAGTCAAGATTTTAAACTTCATCCTAATCTCCACCTTTTGGTAATTTCAAGCAACTATTTTGACATCTGCGGTTATTTAGGCGATCGCCTCCACCAGCGTTGTCAAATCCGGCACTTCTAAATCCGGCTGGGCGCTGGCCGGCAGTGTCGCACCAAATCCTGTTCGATCGTATCTCCGATTTACCCAAACTGTCGATATTCCCATATATGAGGCTGGTACAATGTCGTGATACAGGCTTTGAGCGACGTGCAGGAGTTTTGACGGTGGTATGCCCATTTTCTCGATCGCCATTTCAAAGTTGCGAGTTGACGGTTTGTACGATCGTACTTGTTCCGCCGTAATTACCCAATCGAATTCAACTTTTAAATGTTTGGCAGTACCAACAAACAAATCGTCATCAATGTTGGAAATTACCGCCAATTTATATTTTTGCTTGAGCGCTCTCAAAGCTGCAACTGTATCCGGGAAAGGCTGCCAATTTTTTATCGATTCAACCAAACAATTAATTTCTGTTGCCGACTCTGTTTCTGTCGGTTCAAAACTAAATTTTTTACCAATTTTTCTGACTATTTCTTGCAGGATTTCCCGATATTTGATATACTCACCCTTGTCTTTTTCCAGTTCCGATTCAAACTCAGCAAACATTTCTAAAGTTCCCTCATCGCTAAAATCGATTTCGCGGTTGGACAGCAACTGTTTCAAGACTGGTAATATCCCACTTTCCCAATCTATGAGGGTGCCGTAGCAGTCAAAACTCACAACTTCAAATTGATTAAAATCTAACATCTGTCATTCCTCCTATTTTATCGAGACTGAGCCAGTCCAACCTATAGAAACCGATTTTTTACAGAGATTAAAGGCGATCGACCAGTTTCTTAGGAAAAAACCCGGTTTCTGAGCAGCAATCCGTAAGTCCTGTTGATTCTATTTTACGGTTGATATTCAGCAAAAATTTCAATTTTGCCGACAATATTGCGATTGAAGTCTGCCAACTCTTCTGCTGGAATCCAATACTCTTGGTGAATCGAACTGCCGACTGTTTGGACGGGATATTTATTCAAGAATTCAGCCAAAACTCTAAACCTGGTTACATAACCAAAATATCCCGATGCTGCATCTTTGGTATTCCAATCTCGTGCAATTTGTATGGCATATGCTTTGTGAAGTACGGGATAAAAAATAGGCTGGAAAGACAGTCGCGGCGGAAATACCATAAAATCGCTTTCTTTAATTAATTCCATTTCTTTTTTTCCGACTGCTCTAAACAGAGTTACCGTCTCTTTATCTGATATGTTTATATTTTTAAACCAATCTTTCCAAGCCTCCCAATTGTGAATTATTTTAGCCACTTCCTTGTAACCAGCAGCCCGAGGATGGGAACCGTCATTGTTGGTAAGTTCTTCGATCCAAATCTCTGATTTTTCCAGCGGGGTACAAATATCTAAATAAGGCACATTTAACTCGCTACAAACTTGGGAAAACTGCTCGGATAAACTGGCTATTCTGATTGTGCGCTCGACATCAATAACTGGCGGCGGCCCTATCATTAAGACTGGCACTCTTTCTTTCGCAGAGTTGAGAATATAGCGGAGATTTTCAATTGACTTTTCAAGTACGACGCGAGTTTTTCCGTTTTCAAAATAAGTGTCGTTGACGCCAAAGGAAAATACTATTCTGCCGTCGCAGTAGTGAGGTAAGCGACAAGAAATTTCGCTGAACCACCGAGTTTCTATATCCGTACTGGTTTCTCCCCGCACTCCTAAATTATAGTAGGTGATATCCTGTCTTTGCCCGCTGGCTGCCGCACAAACACGTCCTGTCCAACCAAGATATTTGGGGTCGCCTGTACCATTGACAAAAGAGTCGCCGATAAAACAAATACGCATATTATGTCTGGGAATGGGGAATGGGGAATGGGGAATGGGGAATTGGGAATTGGGAATTGGGAATTGGGAATTGATAATTGGGAATTGGGCGGAGCGAAGGGATTGGCCAAACAGGGAATTGAGAATTGGGAATTGGTTATTTTTTATTAGAAAAACTCCTCACAAGTAACCACTAACCACTAACCACTAACCACTAACTATTAACTACTAAGCTGTTGGGCATCTTAATTGTATTTTTTGGGCGGTTTCTGGGAGCCACCACACGGGTGCATCTCACTTTTGGGGAGGGCGAAGCATGACCGCATATAAATTATTAGTTATAATCCCATATTGACTGCGGTCATGCTTCGCCCCTACAAACATATTTGTTAAAACCAGATGCACCCCACCCACAAGCATTTTATCAAACTTGACTGCACAATTTAAATGCACTTGGGCTTAACCACTAACCACTAACTATTAACTATGACCGATTACCAATTATCGATTGCCAATGCCGTATGCCCTGTTTGCCCAATTCCCATGAATTTAGTTTTTGCCGGTGACGGACAATCCCTCTACAATTACAGATGGTGTGTGGCAAGAACCGTTCCACTCGGAGTCTCCTCCTAATTCTACCAATTGTTTGAGGACGCTGTAGACGTTGCCGGCTACCATGGTGTCTTTGATTCTGCCGATTATTTGACCTTTTTTGACTCTGTAGCCGAGATCGACGTTAATTGAAAAATCGCCGGAAATTCCGGCACTGCCGCCGAGCATTTGATCGATGACAATGCCGTCGTCTAATTGAGTGATTAAGTCAATTAACGATCGCTCTCCTGGTTTAATCAAAACATTAAACAAACTCGGCGTTGGATAGCTGCCCAAACCGGGGCGAAATCCGTTGCCGGTGGTGCCGCTTCCCAAGGCTCGACCGGTGGTGCGATCGGTATAAAATAGCTGCAATACTCCGCTGTTGATAAAGACGATCGCCCGAGTGGGAGTACCTTCGTCATCAAAAGGACAGCTATAGGGCCCGATATCCGGCTGCTGCGAGAGAGTGACAAGGGGCGATGTTACTTGTTGGCCCAATCGATCGTTCCAAGGAGAAGCGCCTTCGAGTACCTGTTTACCATTCAACGCCGCACAGACAGTCCCCCACAGCAAATCGGCTGCTTTGGCTGTAAACAGTACCGGCACGCGGCCCGTGGCGGGGGCTACATTTTCTTTCGCCCATTCCAAACGCTGCAAAACGCGCTTGGCGCTGGTGGTTAAGTCGAGGGTGCCGCGTTCGGTTTCGCCATCCCAAATGTTGAGGAAATCTTCGCCGCGGACTAATTCTGCTGACAAATAACCGCTGAGGGTGGTGTCGGTGTGGCTAGAATCCAAGCCTCTGGTGTTCAGCAAGCGGGTGCTTTCGATTTCGCAGTCGAGTTCGGCGGTGCAGAGGCTTTCGGGATAGGCTTCGCGGACGATCGCGATCGCCTCTTTTCCCCAGTTTACTAACTGTTCGGCTGGGATTGACACTCCGCGATCGGGATACACAACTTTGTCACCGGTGCCGAGTTCGATGGTTTCCGGCTCGTTGAGTTGCGAAAGTGCGATCGCGCGATCGACCAAAATCTGCGGTTCCACGGGCCCGTAGGCCACCGCCAAACCCGGCCGCCCGTCCCGCCACAGCCGCAGCGCAATGCCTTCTGCTTGGGCAGTTTCTAGCTGTTTGAGGCGGTTTGCTTCAAAAAAGACCGGCCGCGAGAGCGATTGCGATTCCAATACCTCAGCAGCTTCGGCACCTGCTTTGGTGGCTAATTCTAGCAGTTGTTCTGCTGATTGGTGATTGGTCATTGTTGTAGTTGACAGTTGACAGTTGACAGTTGACAGTTGGCAGTTGACAGTTGACAGTTGGCAGTTGGCAGTTGGTAGTTGACTGTTGTCATTTGTCGGTTGTCATTTGTCATTGGAAGCAATTACCGATTGCCAATTACCAATTACCGATTGCCAATTACCAATTACCAATTACCGATTACCAATTACCAAATTTTTGCGACCGATGCCAGATCGGTTATTGCCAAGGGATCGACTAATTAGTTAGTTCGTGCAGCAGCCAAAATCCTGCAAAAGATTCCGATTGTGGATTCGACTGAATTGCTAAAAAATGTACTTGTTTTGCTTGCTTTTTCGCCGCTTCAAATCCTTTCGCTTCTTTCTCAGTTGCTGAGTCTCTGAGATTAGCTATAATCCAGCGATCGTTAGCTCCCGTATCTAATACCAGCCTAGGGATAGGGGCGCTATCATATCTGAGAAAAGCTAATTCCAAACCCGACATCCAACCTGCTAAAGCCGTTGCTCTCGATGAGTAGATGATTAATCCTGGAATTTGTGTTTCCGGGGCGAGGCGTGTCATCGGGAGTCCGAAAGCTTCGCCAAATCCAATATCCCACTCGGACATTTCGTCAAAAGCTGCGATCGGCAAACTCACAAACGACCATTTTTCGCCGATTAAGGCATCCGGCAGCGCTATGGGCGTTTCGGGTACAAATTGAACGGTGGGGTTCACAACCGGCTGATAACCCGGTTCGGCGGGATAAACGTCTTGCATCCGTTCTTCCAGCCACAGGCTGAGGGCGAGGGTGCGGCGGCTGGAGGCTGAGGGAATATCCAATTCCTCGCAGGCTTTGGTAATCATGTTCGCCATTTGGCGGCGAAAAAAGCGGATTTTTTCGGGTGGTTTCGGTGCAGAGGCGATCGCATCTTTAATTGCACCAGCCAGCCACAGGGAATTCACGGTTGTACTGGGGCAGAATTGCGAATAGCGAAACAGAGATTCTGCCTTGTCGCCTACATTCAGCGGGCTTTCGCAAATCAACACTTCCCATTTTTTTTTCTCTCGCTCGTCTAGGATTGGACGGCTGTAAAAGTCGAGTTCCCAAATAGTAGCCATGCCGCGCTGTTAAAAATTAATCCTTTCTCATGTTACCTGACATCGGGCAGGTTTCTGATGAGTGAGAATTTAAGACTGATTTTCAATTGCGGGCGATCGCGCTTACCAAAGAAATGGGTTTAAAGCCCCGTCTTTCAAGACGGCTTTTCTTGATTCTGGATATAGCGTTTGAGGACTTCCAGTGGCGCTCCTCCGACAGAAGCAGCAAAATAGCTAGGACTCCATAAAGCTTCTTTCCCGCAAGGCTTTGGAAACCCCTCTTGTCCATATTTCCTGCTAGAAACGCCCTTGAGTGCATTCACCATAGCAGAAATCGATAGCTTGGGAGGATACTCGATCAAAGCGTGGATGTGGTCGCTTTCTCCATTAAACTCTCGAATCTGAAAATTCATCTTCTTAGCCACATCCCTAAACGACGCTTCAATCACCGCAAGGCTGTTGGCAGTAAATACCGACCTACGATATTTGGTCACACAGACCAAGTGAATTTTCAGATCCGTAATGCTGTGCCTTTCTTTGCGAAGAAGAGTTTTCATCTTGAGCGCACCGATGTATAATTGAGCAACAGACCAACTATAGCACCTCAACGTGAAAGCCAGATATCGCTACCGATTCTACCCAACAAACCAGCAACGACAAAGCTTAAGTCGGTTGTTCGGCTGCGTCCGGGTAGTTTGGAACGATGCGTTGGCTTTGTGCAAGGCTTCCTCCAAATTGTCAAGCAACGGAGATTTGCAGAAATTGCTTATCACTGAAGCGAAAAAGACTGAAGAAAGGTGCTGGCTGTCAGAAGTTTCAGCAATACCATTGCAGCAGTCCATCGCCGATTTAGGTGTTGCTTATAAAAACTTTTTTAGCTCTCTCAATGGCAAGCCCAAAGGCAAAAAGTTAGGCAGTCCCAGGTTTAAGAAAAAGACCAATCAGCAATCGGCAAGACTAACTCGCGGCGGTTTTTCAATTAACAATGAAACGGTTTACTTGGCAAAAATTGGGAGTGTAAATCCAATTTGGTCAAGAGAACTGCCGTCTGAACCTAGTTCTGTAACAGTAATTAAAGACTGTGCCAACCGTTATTTTCTCAGTTTCGTGGTCGAGATCGAACCAGTCAATATCAATCCTAAAAACCAAAGCATTGGGATTGACCTGGGGATAAAAACCTTCGCGTTCATGAGTGATGGCACAAAAGCTGAAAGCCCAATCTACACAAAGATTGACCGCAAAGTGAGGAAGTTGCAGCGCAAGTTGAGCCGACAAGAAAAAGGCTCCAGAGGCTGGGAAAAGACTCGGATTAAAATAGCCAAAACGCACAACAAAATTGCGGACACGCGCCAAGACTTCCTGCACAAGCTATCGACTAAAGTGGTCAGCGAAAACCAAGCCATCATCTTAGAAGACTTGAATGTGTCGGCAATGATGAAAAACCGCAAACTTTCTAGGGCAATCAGCCTTCAGGGTTGGCGACAATTCAGAGTATTTTGCGAGGCTAAGTCGGTCAAATACGGCAGAGAGTTTGTAGTAATTAGTCGTTGGGAACCGACCAGCCAAGTTTGTTCCGAATGTGGATACAAATGGGGCAAGCTAGACTTAAAAGTGCGGTCAGTGCAGTGCGTAAATTGCGGGGCTACACACGACCGCGACGAGAATGCCGCCAAGAATATAAATAAAGTCGGGATGGGGAATCGCCACGACTCTAAATGCACGTCGAGACGGAGTAAAACTATTTCGGTAGTATCTGTCGGTGAAGCGTGAAGAATCCCCGTCCGCGACGGTCGGGGAGTATTTCAACTAACTAATTATGCCTCTGCCTACTTGGCGGGCGATCGCACTTTCCCCAAAAATACCGCTCTCCCTCGCCGCTTCCCGTCTAAATTTCCGCAGCACCACCCAACCGGACACATTAGCAATTGCGATCGTAACAGTTCCCCAGCAATCTCAACCCGCGATATTTGTTAAACTTGTCGAAGCCAAGGAAAACTCAAACTATAGCTTGATCCCATGAGACAAATCATTCTCGACAAGATTGTTTCAACCCTACAACCTTTAGATTTTGTTCTCGCTTTGTGGCAGGGAGGTTCAGCAGCCCACGGCTACACAGACGAATGGTCAGACCTCGATATTGCAGTTGTGGTTGCAGATAACTGCGTCGAACAAACCTTTGAGATTGTGGAAAAAACCCTCGCCGAAATTTCCGAAATCGAACTCAAATATCGAGTTCCAGAACCTGCTTGGCACGGTCAATCCCAGTGCTTTTGGCGACTCAAAGAAACCCCACCGTTCTTGCTAATTGATTTTGCCGTTTTCCGGCGCAGCAGCCGCAACGATTTTCTGGAAATCGAGAGAATCCGTAGGGGCGAAGCATGACCGCAGAAAATATGGGATGATAACTAATAATTTATATGCGGTCATGCTTCGCCCTCTTCAAAAGTGAGATGCACCCCAGGGACAAGTCCCGATCGCTTTTGACAAAGCCAATTTAATTGTACCGCCTCATTTGGATACAAACAAGCATCTTTCCCAAATGCAAGCCAGATTCAACGAAATCAAAATTCGTTTTGATTTGCTGCAACCTCTGGTCAAAAAAGAGATATATCGCGGTCATTTAGGGTGGGATGGGCGGGAGAGCCCGTGCAGAAAGGACGGGCTCTCCCGCCCATCCCACAACAATCATCGAGCGTGTAAGTTATTAAATTTTCATTCCTTAGTAGATGCGATCGGCAACTATCACAACTGGACGCTTTTACCCTTGGTGGAACGGGAGCATCTCAGGCAAGGCGAATATATCCGTAGGGGCGAAGCATGACCGCAGAAAATATGGGATTATAACTAATAACTTATATGCGGTCATGCTTCGCCCTCTTCAAAAGTGAGATGCACCCGGTGGAACTCTTGGGCATGATATACCGTCCCCACAGATACGACTTTAAACTCAAATATTTCACCCGAGATTTTCCGGCCGCAATAGTCGATCGCGTCACACCGCTTTTCTGCATTGCCAATCTGGAAGATTTAGCAGCAAAACAGCAAACAGCCGAGGCTTTTTTTGCAGATACATTACCGCAGGCAGAAGCTAAATTATACTCTAATACCAATTCTCAAAATTAGTAGTAGGGTGCGTCAGCCACTTCTGGCTCCCCACCTAAAAATTAGGCTCCTCGCTGACGCACCCTACAATATCTTCGATCCTTCAACCGCAGATGTCAGACAGATGCAACACAGATAATTTCCGGGTGTTTTCCGATTTTTGTAAGAGGTCTATTATACTCTAATACCAATTCTCAAAATTAGGGAAACAGGACTGCCGTTTCGACCCAGAGATGACCGACAAGGCACTGCAATTTGCCACGCAGATCGCGAAAACGGTAAAACCAGTTTATCAAGGTAATATGAAAGTTTTAACAATTGGCATAAAATTTAGGATTGTAGCAATATACTGTCAATCTTGTGCAAGAATATCCTATTAAACCTAGAGGGCTGAAGCCCAACAACGTACCTCATCTTTTTGAGAACCGCTATAACCTAAAGTGCTAAAGATTTCGTTCCCAAAGCGATTAATATAGTAGCAGCAACCTTAAAGATTAACATCCCATGACAAAACTCAGCGTCAACATCAACAGAATCGCCCTCCTCAGAAACTCTAGAAATATCGGCATTCCCAGCGTTACCGAAGCTGCAAAAACAGTAATCGCCGCTGGAGCGCACGGCGTCACAGTCCATCCCCGCCCCGACGAAAGGCACATCAAAGCTGCCGATGTTTACGAATTAGCCAAAATGCTAACCGTCGAGTTCAACATCGAAGGAAATCCGTTTCAGCCGCCATTTATGGATATAGTTTGCGATGTCAAACCGGCTCAGTGTACCTTAGTGCCAGACGCTCCAGACGTGCTCACCTCGGATAGCGGTTGGGATATTCCCGAAAATCGCGATCGCCTCTTACCAATTATTGAAAAATTAAAAGACAACGGCATCAGAGTCAGCTTGTTTATGGACGCAGATGCTGCTCTCATGCCCCTAGCCAAAGAAGTTGGAGCAGACCGAGTAGAGCTGTACACGGAACCCTATGCAACTGCTTTTCGTGAAGGGAATGTAGAATCTGTTTTTCAACAGTATGTTTTAGCAGCTAAAGCGGCTCAATCTGTAGGTTTGGGAGTGAATGCCGGACACGATTTAAATTTGCAAAATTTAGCTAAGTTTTGCTCTATTCCTGATATACTAGAAGTCTCGATCGGTCACGCTTTAATTGCGGAAGCGTTAGAAATGGGCTTGTCGAACACAGTAGAAGCTTACCTAAAGATTCTGTCGGGTTCCTAGTACAAATAAACCTCGCTGTAAAAGCCCGGTTTTGCACAAAAATCGCAACTAAACCCGCCTGGAGAAACGCTACTCGCCTCTAAGCGCTCTCTACAAAATAGAGTTTGTGCGATCGCCCGCAACAGCTAACAGTAGAAACCGTCACCCCCTGCGGGTGATAGCGGTTTTCTAGTAGCAAGCTAAATCCCGGAGCGAAGATACCGGGTTTTTTGGGCGTTGGCATTTTTTGGGGCCAACTCCCCGATAAAAGCTTTAATTTTCCTTGACCAAATTACTAATATTTTCACCGATACTATGCTGTCAGGAGTATGATTAAAATGTCACGGCAAACTGAGGCTACCACTTAGCTCCCGCATTGTAAATTTGCTACCAGTAGGTTTGGTGCAAGTACGGGAAATTCAGGTATCCTCTATACTGCTGTAGCCGATCGCGATCGCGCCTACTTAATCCGGTGCAAACAGGCAAACACAAGTAACCATATACAACTCCTTACCCCTGCCAAGTGCGACATGAAAAAACTAATTTTACTGACTGGAATGCTACTCATGATGACGGCAAAATCCGTATTTGCCAGCCCTGTAGCCCCCAAATTTGAACCGAGCGAGCGGATGGCCGCTGCGGAAATTACACAAACTGTTAATACACCCGTTACTTCTGTCCTAGTTGCTAAGCAAGAACCGATCGAGCCAACATCAGTTACCCCAGCCCCGGTTGCGAAGCTAGAGCCGATCGAGCGAATGTCAACCTCGGAAATTCGAGCCACCATCAGCCAACCAACCACCTATATTTTTGAAGGCGTCAAAGGGCGAGAACTCACACTCTCGCTGTGGGCGGGAAAACTGACAGCCCAACTGTACAGCCCCAACGGTCAAAATCTGGGAGTTGTTGACAAAAGTGACAATCAGTGGATAGGTCAGTTGCCAGAGTCCGGCATTTATCGCGTGCGAGTTACTCCGAAAGGTGAGACTAGCGCCTTCGTACTCGAACGCGACTTTAACGCCAAGTGGACTTATAGGCCCGATCGCGCACTTCCCATAGCATACGGGGAAACAGAAGCCACAGTTAGGCTCAAAATGTCCGGCTACCAAATCCAGCCCCTGACAGTTCCCGGAAAACAGGGACAGACAATCACCGTGAATGCTAGCAACAAAAATCTCGATGTGGCGATCGAATCTCCATCGGGACAACTCCTAGATCAAGGCGAAGGTCAAACTTTTGCTCAACTCCCCGAGTCTGGCACCTACAAGGTGCTGATAGTTGCCAACAGGCCAGTTAAATCCTCGATCAGAGTTGCGGTGCGATAGATCGAGATAGATAGCAAAAACATTCTTGATGGCGATCTAAATTTCCCTCGCCCAACCACAAAAGCTCGCCCGAAACGCGAGCTTTTTTTTGCGTAAAATCAACCGCCAAGAACTTCAACAGTTGACAGTTGACAGTTGACAGTTGACAGTTGACAGTTGATCTTTGGTAGGGGCAGTGGATGGTGCGTGCCTGCCCTCTTAGTTGACCTGTGACAGTTTGAGAATAACCTCTACCCTTAAGTCCGAGTATTGGAGTAATGAATAGTCTGATTTTAATTTCTCCCGCTCCGGCGGGCGGGCTTTCAACCAATTCTTTCTGGTTAGTTATATCAATTCTGGTTACACCGAAATGATGTTGACAGTTAACTGTTAACTGTTAACTGTTGATTGTTGATTGTTGGCGGATTAAACAATACCGATGCAACCGGAAACAATATTAGGGGAGCATCTCAGTTTTGGAAAAAGCATTTTTTTTTACAGTGCGAGCGTCCCCGCTCGCGAGTAGTGTACAGCTCGCGAGCGAGACGCTCGCACTGCGCTATAATTTCGATTTAACGTAACTGTCAACTGTCAACTGACAACTGTCAACTGTCAACTGACCTCTCAACCTTCGATCAGTGCTGCAAAACGTTCTTGTTTCCAAATACAGCTTAAATCGGAGTCAGCTACAGCTAGCTCTCGGTATAAATTAGGCATAAATTCCACAGCCCGCTGCAAATTGTCAAGGGCCAAATCAGCAAAGCCCAGCAGCGCATAACAGCAAGCTTGATTGTAAAAAGCGTTAGCAAAATTAGGATTGATTTCTAAGGTAGTTTCATAGCAAGCGATCGCCTCTGAATAGCTACCTTGCCGCGCCAATTCCACACCCCGATTGTACCAAATCAAATAATCCTCAAAGATACACTCTGATGTGGGAGTGAACTTGGCATTTTTCTGATTTAAGCCGACTAATTTTTGCAAAGCAATTCGTCGCTCGCCTACAGCTTCGGCTCTGTCCGGTTTCAGAGCGATCGATCGACTAAAACTAGCCACTGCTTGCTTGTAAAGTCCCATGGAGTTGGCAGCTAGACCGCGATTGTACCAAGCCTTCGCATCATCTGGGTTAAACTCGATCGCGCGATCGAAACTGTTGAGCGCCTGATAGTAAAGCTTGAGTTCCAACAGAGCATTCCCTCGGTTGTACCACGCCCAAGGCGCCTCTGGGTGCAAACTCAAAGAGCGATCGAAACTCAGAACCGCCTTCTGGTAAAGCCCCATATCGATCAGCGTCAGTCCCCGGTTGTGCCAAATACTCGCCGCATATGGGTTGAACTCCAGAGCCCTGTCAAAACTGTTAAGAGCCTCCAAAAAGCGGCCCAACTTTCCTAAAGCAATAGCCCGGTTGTGCCAGCCAAAGCTCGCATCCGGCTGCACCGCCAAGGCCTCATCAAAACTTGAAAGCGCCTCTAAGTGTCGTTCTAAGTTGCCCAAAGCCATACCTCGCCCGAACCAAGCCTTATAATGATCCGATTGCAAGTTCACAGCTCTGTCAAAATTCGCCAGAGCACTATCATGATCGTTAGCTTCGAGGTGGCGCGAACCCAGATGATAATACCAAGCCGCTTCCAAGTTTTGAATTAAGTTCATAATACTTCGCATCTATCTTAGGGATGATTCTACACGAAAAATGCCCGGAGTTAAACTGTAATTTGACTACAAATCAGAAAATTTTGATACAGGGCGATCGCCCGTACAAACAGCCATTAACAACCTCAACAATTGACAGTTGAAACCGACTATTTTCCTCTCATCAAATGCTCTTTTAGCTAACCACACTCATCACTGGTTGGAGCTGCTGCAAATCTCAGGCTGGCGCGAGTCACGCAACTTTAAAATCAGACTATTCATTACTCCAATCCTCGGACTTAAGGGTAGAGGTCGCTCTCAAACTGTCAACTGTCAACTGTCAACTGTCAACTGTCAACTGTCAACTATTACCCCATCCAAAATTAGGTTTGCAATTACACTAAAAGTGCAAATCTCGTAGTGCCAATAGATCCAACTTCTGCTTACCCAATTCAAGCAACCACAACCGCTGTTTGAGCAGTCTCGCTCAACAGCAACCTGCCTGAAGCATCAATACTAAAATCCTTCCCCAGCACAAAACCCTTGCCCATCAAGCGCTTGCAAACAACCAGCGCCGTAATGCGGCGAATTTCTTCCATCACATCAGCAGGAATCAAATAACTCAAACTCCAGATCACCGACTCACAGTCAGACCAAATCAAGCGCTCAATACTGACAATCATCAAAGCAGCTACGCTGTCTGTTGACAGCCGCCCTCTGAGATCTGCAATCAAATCTTTACCAATTAAGCTATTGCGAGTCATCATCGCTCTAGCCATCTTTCCAATTTCTTGTTCGAGTTCTAAATGATTCATGCTTGGCACTGGCTGTTATGTTTTTAAAGCACTAATCGGAGTAAAAACAGTGACTGCTACCAGGCTCTGCTCTAGGGTAGCTGACGCAGGCTCTACCGCAACTCCTTTTAACAAAGTATACCTAAAGAAAGATTAAAAATGTATCTAAAGGCAGATACTAAAATTTATTTTTTTTATCATAAATGGATGAAAAACTTCCCACAACAGTTGGTCTGAGCAGCAACTCAGAGCCTGAGGCAAGTTAAGAATTGGTAAATTCGATACATAATAAAGATGTAGTTGCTTCGGAGAAAAAATAGCAATGGCTGCACAAGGGCCAGATATCGATATTGCCCCCTATATCGACCACGCCCTCATCGATCCGGGCGCCACTCCCGAGCAAGTAGAACACTGCTGCCAACAAGCAGAAAGATTTGGGTTTGCCACAGTTTGCGTGTATCCCGCCTACGTGCGACAAGCGGTAAGTCTTCTGCACGGCACAAAGTCAAAAGTTTCGACAGTCATAGGTTTTCCCACGGGAGCAACCACATCAGCAGTCAAACTCTACGAAGCTCTAGAAGCGGCAGACAGCGGAGCCGTTGAGTTAGATGTCTCGGTCAATTTAGGATTGTTGAAAGCCGGAAAAAGCGACGAATTTCACCGGGAATTGGCCGAAATTTGCGAAGAAACCGGACTAACTATCAAGGCGATTATCGAATGCTCGATGCTTTCTGATGAGGAAAAACAATTAGCGGCTGAGCTTTGCATGGAGGCGGGCGCCGTTTATATCAAAACTAACACGGGCTTTTTTGGTGGGGCGACAGTTGAAGATGTACGGTTGTTGAAGGAATTTACTAAGGGAAGAGTTGGTATTAAAGCGGCCGGAGGAATTCGCACTCACGAACAAGCTATAGATTTGATCGTGGCTGGTGCGACTCGTTTGGGGACTTCTCGCGGCCCGGAATTAATCCGCCAGCGAGATAATTTAAATCAGACTCATTAGTGATGGAAAGGTACGTAGTTGCGCTTGAGCGCTCTTTCATATATCTAAGAAAAGAGCGCTAAAGCGCAACAACATACCTCAAAATTAATTCCTAGTCATTAGTGATGGAAAGGTACGTAGTTGCGCTTGAGCGCTCTTTCATATATCTAAGAAAAGAGCGCTAAAGCGCAACAACATACCTCAAAATTAATTCGTATAAGAGTGCCGTTGTAAATCTAAAATCTATAATCTAGTGACTCGAACTTACAAAGCAATTGGAATCAATCTTAAGAGTGCGCCGATCGGCGAATCCGATCGCCTGCTGACAGTTTTGACGCGGGAATTCGGCTTAATTAAAGCCGTAGCACCGGGTGTTCGCAAACAACGATCGAGCATTGGCGGTAGAAGCGAATTATTTGTAGTCAACGAATTGCTGATTGCCAAAGGTCGATCGCTCGACAAGATTACCCAAGCGTCCACCGTCGAATCCTATCCGGGTTTGAGCCGCAACCTGGGAAAACTATCAGCCGCGCAATATTTGGCCGAATTGGCGATCGCCAGCGCCCTTTCCGACGAACCGCAAGAATCACTTTTCTTTTTGCTGGGGGAACACTTGAGCCGTTTGGAGCGTTTGTCCGATCGCACAGAAATTGAATCCGCCGCCCTGCTAGTCGCCCATCTAGCCCAGGGTATTTTTCACTTGCTAGCCCTAGCAGGCCTCGCGCCCCAAGTCCAAGTCTGCTGTGCCACCAGAGTGCCACTCATCCCAAATTTCACAGATCCGAACTGGCAAACCGGGTTTAGTATACCCTCTGGGGGAACCTTCAGCTTGCCAGAGCTAGCTAACCTAGAGGCAGAACTTTCCTCACAAACTGGCAGCCTGTACAGATCCAGCTCCCGTTCCCGGCAAACGAGCGACAGCAAACACTTGACAAATTTCCATATTAATGCTAAAGAATTAGCTGCACTGCAACAGTTGGGGAGTGCAGAACTAGGAGAGGGGATTGCCGATCGGGGGACTTGGATATCAGTAGAAAATATTTTGCGGCAATATGCCCAGTATCATTTAGGTTGCACGATTCGATCGGGAAGCTCGATCGACACGTACTTGGAGAGTTTTGAGTTTTAAATTTTGAATCTCGTGGAGTAAAAATCTCACCCAGCTTGCGGGATATCCGAACCTGTAAGCAATTTCAGGTAAATGCTCAAAATTCTTGCAAAACTAGATAATAAGAAAAGTTACGAGTTATTAAATTTAGAGGTTAACGCCTCAATTTGAAATTCCCATCCCCCCAAGCTCAACCATCCCAGGCGATCCACCCCAAATCCTATGATGCGACTGTCCGATACTGATTTGAGAAGATCTATTTTAGCTGTGACCCACCACAAGATGGAAGAACGAGAAAATTTTCCAGATTTTAACTCATCGCCCGTCTTTGCCGATCGACAATGGAGTAACGCCCAAGACCCAGAAATGGACAAATATCCCACAAATCCAGAAACAGACTGGAACAACGGCAACAGCCAGCAACCAGAAGCCATCCCCGCGCTGTCAACAGCAGCAACCGCAGCAGAGCTCGCGGAAGCAGCAGGCGAAACTCCCGAGCAACAAACCGGATTTCTGCCGGTGCTCAAAAACCGAAATTTTCTAGCGCTGTGGAGCGGGCAAGTTTTCTCGCAACTAGCAGATAAAGTTTATCTCGTACTGACGATCGCCCTGGTAGCCAGCAGATTTCAAGCGCCAGATCAAACCATCAGCAGGTGGGTATCGGCAATCATGATCGCCTTTACCATACCTGCGGTGTTATTTGGGGCTGCTGCGGGCGTATATGTCGATCGTTGGTCAAAAAAAGCAGTGCTCGTAGCCACAAACCTGCTGCGGGGAGGCTTCGTCTTGACATTGCCTTTGCTGTTGTGGCTCTCCGACGGCTGGGAACTCGGTCAACTACCGCTCGGATTCTGCCTGCTGCTGCTAGTAACATTCCTAGTTTCCACCCTAACTCAATTTTTCGCCCCAGCAGAACAGTCAGTAATTCCCTTAATTGTTGAACGCCGCCACCTGCTATCGGCAAACTCGCTCTACACCACAACCATGATGGGTTCGGTGATTATCGGCTTTGCAGTCGGAGAACCCTTACTAGCCTTAGCCGACACTCTATTTACCAATCTCGGCGGCGGACTCGGCATCGGCAAAGAATTAGTAGTCGGCGGAAGTTACGCCTTCGCCGGAGTGCTGTTGCTGTCGATGAAAACAGGCGAAAAAAACGAAGTCGAACACGAACCGCCGCATCCCCTAGCAGATTTAAAAGACGGGCTGCGTTACATCAACGATCAACCGAAAGTCCGCAATGCTTTAATTCAACTAATTATTCTATTTTCCATTTTTGCAGCCTTAGCAGTTCTAGCGGTGCGGCTGGCAGAAATCCTGCCCGGTATGAAAGCGTCGCAATTTGGATTTTTGCTGGCTGCGGTGGGCGTCGGGATGGCTGCTGGGGCGACGACTGTCGGCTATCTCGGCCACAAATTTTCTCATTCCCAACTTAGTTTAATCGGATCTGTTGGTATGGCAGTTGCTCTGATGGGTATTTCTGCATTTACACACCATTTGTGGATCTCGGTGCTGTTCATTACCCTGTTGGGTTTGTTTGCTTCGTTGGTGGGAGTGCCGATGCAGACGACAATTCAAGCAGAAACCCCAGAAGAAATGCGGGGAAAAGTTTTCGGGCTGCAAAACAATGCGACTAATATCGCTTTGAGTTTACCATTAGCTTTAGCGGGAGTAGCAGAAACATTTCTGGGTTTGCCGACGGTATTTTTGGCTTTAGCGGGATTGGCGATCGCAGGTGGCGTCTTAACCTGGTATATTTCCCGTAGCACTAATAGCAAAGTCGATCGAATTTAAAACATAACAAACTCTGATTTACTCGAATGCACATCGCTTGGCTAGGAAAAAAATCACCTTTTTGCGGTAATGTAACTTACTCCAGGGAAGTCACTAACGCCTTATTAGACCGGGAATACCAGGTCAGTTTCCTGCACTTTGCCCAAGAAGCGGGCCAAATTGACAGGAATAATGCCGCGTGGAGCGTAGCAAATGGAAAATGGGGAAGTGGAATTACTCCAACTTCATATACCAATTCGCTTTCGCCCGCGAGTTGCAACGAAGTTTCTTTACCCTGTCACTACAAATCGCAAATTTATACGATTCCAACTCTCAAATCCCGCACAGTGTTGATGAAGTCTTTGCGGCGGCTGAAACCGGATGTTGTTCACGCTTCCCTGACGCTTTCGCCCCTAGACTTTTTGCTGCCGGAAATTTGTCAGGAATTGAATTTGCCTTTGGTGGCGACTTTTCACCCGCCGTTCGATCGCAAATTGCGGAATTTGACATCGGGAACCCAACACCTGATGTATCAACTGTACGCTCCGTTTTTGGCTAACTACGACTCGACGATCGTCTTTTCTTACATTCAGCGAGATATTTTGGTGAAGTTGGGAGTGCCGGAAGAACGGGTAGCTGTGATTCCCAACGGCGTAGACGCCCAGAAGTATTCGCCCGGGCCTTCGGGGTTGAAGTCGGAATTAAAAGCCGATCGCATATTTGTATATCAAGGCCGCATTGCCCCCGAGAAAAATGTTGAGGCTTTGCTGAAGGCCTGGAAACAATGTAATTTTGGCCCTGGCAACGTATTGGCGATCGTAGGCGACGGGCCCCTCGCCGCCTCGCTGCAACTGTCCTACGGCGAAGAGGACGGCATTGTATGGCTCGGATTTGTCGCCGAGGAGGAACGCCGGATCGAAATTCTGCGCGGTGCAGATGTATTTATTCTGCCTTCTTTGGTGGAGGGATTGTCCCTGTCGCTGCTGGAAGCGATGGCCTGCGGTTTAGCTTGCTTGGCAACGGATGCCGGTGCTGACGGCGAGGCGTTGGAGGAAGGCGCGGGGATAGTTTTGAACACTCAGCGGGTGCGGAGTCAGTTACTAACTTTGCTGCCGTTGTTTTGCGATCATCCTGAGTTTGGAATGCTGCTGGGCCAAAAAGCGCGCCAACGGGCGATCGAGCGCTACACTCTCAGTCAAAATATTACTGAGTTGGAAAAGCTTTATGCAGAAGTTTTGCAGAGGCAGCGCGTGCCAGTTCGCGGTTTAGCATGATTTAGCAGGAACAAGAAAAGGAAGAATGCTCGTCCCCAGGCAGAGCCTCTGGGTATCGGTTCCCAGGCTCTGCCTAGGAACCAGTTCAATGCCCAATTCTCAATCCCTCCGCTTCGCTTCGCCCAATTCCCAACAGAATGACTTACAAAAATCCTGCTCCTACAGTTGATATTATCATCGAATTGGTCGATCGCCCGCAGCGACCGATCGTACTTATAGAACGCTTGCATATTCCCTACGGTTGGGCGATTCCCGGCGGCTTTGTCGATTATGGGGAATCGGTAGAAACGGCGGCAAAACGCGAAGCTTTAGAAGAAACAAGTTTGAATGTAGAATTAATCGAGCAATTTTACGTTTATTCCGATCCAAATCGCGACGCGCGGCAACATACAATCAGTATTGTATTCTTGGCTGCGGCAACTGGCGAACCTCAAGCTGCGGATGATGCTAAAAATTTACAAGTTTTTGAGTCTTGGCAGATTCCCGAGCAATTGTGTTTCGATCACGATCGCATTTTACGCGATTATTGGCGTTACCGTCATTACGGATTGCGGCCGCGTTTGACAGTTGACAGTTGACAGTTGACAGTTGACAGTTGTTATGTTTTGGTGACAATAACCAAATAACCAATTCCCAATTCCCAATTCCCAATTACCAATTACCAATTACCAATTACCCATTACCCATTACCAATGAAAATATTGACAATATTAGGTGGAGGTGCATGGGGTTCGGCCCTGGCAAATCTGGGAGGTAAAAAGGGCGATCGGGTAAATTTGTGGTCGCGCCGCAGTTCTTTTAGTCTAGAATCGGTTATAACTGGCGCGGATGTTGTGGTTTCGGCGGTTTCGATGAAAGGAGTTGGCGAAACAGTCGATCGCCTGCTTGCCTTAAATCCAAATCCCCGTACAATTATAGTTACTGTCACCAAAGGTTTAGATCCCGCCACGACGCGCACTCCATCTCAAATTTGGCAAAATGCCTTTCCTAATAATCCAATTGTCGTACTTTCCGGCCCCAATCTTTCCGAAGAAATTCAGCGAGGATTACCCGCTGCCACGGTAGCGGCGAGTTTGGATTTAGCGGCGGCGAAGCAAGTACAAACTATTTACAGTTCGGATATTTTTCGGGTTTATGTCAATCAAGATCCCCTGGGGACTGAGTTGGGGGGCACTTTGAAGAATGTTTTTGCGATCGCCGCTGGTGTTTGCGATGGTTTACAATTAGGAACTAATGCTAAATCTGCTTTGTTAACTCGCGCCTTGCCGGAAATGATTCGGGTAGGGGTTCGTTTGGGAGCACGCGCCGAAACTTTTTATGGTTTGTCTGGTTTGGGAGATTTACTCGCTACTTGCAATAGTGCTTTGTCGCGCAATTATCGGGTTGGTTTCGGATTGGCGAAAGGTAAGTCTTTGGAGGAAGTTTTGCACGAATTGCAGAGCACTGCTGAAGGAGTTAATACGACTAATGTGTTGATTGATTTAGCCAATCGGCGCGAGATTGAAGTTCCTGTTTCTCGTCAAGTTTACCGTTTGCTGAATGGGGAAATTACTCCAGAACAAGCTGTTTTATCGCTGATGGAACGCGCTTTGAAGCCGGAGTAATATCCAAAATAATTACCAGATATTTAGAGCAGCATCACTGAGAATGAGTTTCTTAAAAAAGGCGCTCTAATTGTTTGTATACTTCATCATCGTTACGCTTACCAACTAGAATAATTTCTACCAAATCTTCTTCGGGATTAAAGTTGTAAATAATCCGATACTCGCCACTATCTACCCGATAATAACCCAGATATCCGATTAATTGCTTGCTATCATTAGGTAAAGGATCGACATTCAGCGCTAACACTTTTTTAGCAATTTGAGCCGCTATTTTAGGTTGCAAACCCTTGAGAAAGTCGAGCACTGTTTGTAAACCATCAAGTTTCGCCATTTGCCAGTTGTTTTAGTGTTTCTACAAAGGTTTTGGTACCAACCATTTGAGACTGACTCAGGGCAGATTTTGCGGCTTTTCCTAAAAGCATATCTTCTAGTTCCATCAGTCGCTCTATCAAGCCCTGATAGGCATCAGCCGACATAATTACGTGGCTGGGCTGCGATTTATCTGTGAGTAAAACTGGCTCCACAGCAGCTAGGTTAAAGACTGTCCCCTGTGGATTGCATACTTCTGCGAGGGTATAGCTTTGCATGACAGATGTTATGAGTTTGGGTTATGTCTATTTTAAGCAAAATCGGCAGGGGTTGGGAGGTCGATCGATAATTTGGGATTGCAAAAGTAGTCCTGAATGCAAAAAATTAGGTTTTTGAGAAAAATCGCGCACATCTGGGAGAAGTTTCGCAGTCTCGTAAGGTGCGTCACTGTTGAAAATCTAGGAACCAGCTTGAAAATCTCGCAACGACGCACCATACCAAGGAATGCAACCGAAAATGATATAAATACGCTCTATTTACCGCCGTAATAAAACGCAACTTCTTTGTCTTTTAGCGGTGCAAAGTCGGCAGCAATTAGCATTGGATCGAGTTCTGCTTGAGGCAGGTGTTTGACTCCAATTCGGACAATGCGCGATCGCATGGTGTTCGACACGCCGCTGCGCTGTCTTCCGGCTTCTAATCCCATTACTTTCTCGTACAAGTCTAATTTTGCTTTCGGAATCGCAGTGCCGTCAAAATCGATTCCTGAGGCGATCGCCACATCGATCGCATCTGCACCAGTTGTCGATTGAGCTGCTGAGTTTGTTTCTGAAGACATTGTGCTGTGATATCAAAGTTTGTTGTGGGAGCATTTTATCAGAGAAGTATCCCCATCTACGAAAAAAAGCGATCGACCTCTCTAATATCCACATTTCCACCGCTGACAATTACACCAACTCTGCTATTTTCTGCTTTCACAACTCCTGACAGCAAAGCCGCCGCAGCTAACACTCCCGTAGGCTCGACAACAATCTTCATCCGCTCCCACATAAAAAACATTGTATTGCGAATTTGCGCTTCCGAAACAGTTGCCATATCGTCCACATAATGCAGCACCAAAGGAAAAGTTAATTTCCCCAAAGAAGGTGTGCGCGCGCCGTCTGCGATCGTATCTGGGTTGCTAACAGTTTGCAGCGTTTTGGTGCGGAACGATCGCGCGGCATCATCTGCTTGCTCCGGTTCTACACCTATGACTGTACACTTGGGAGACAAAGTTTTAGCTGCGATCGCACATCCCGACAATAAACCTCCACCGCCGCAGCAAACCAGCAGCAAATCCAACTCCCCAACTTCTGCGATCAATTCCATCGCCGCCGTACCTTGTCCCGCGATCACTCGCGCGTCATCATAAGGAGGAATAATTGTCAAGTGTTGTTCTCTCGCAATTTGGGCGGTGAGATCTTCGCGGGAATTGCGAGTGCGATCGTACAAAACAATTTCGGCACCGTAGCCGCGAGTCGCTTCCTGCTTGACTTTGGGCGCGTCTGCTGGCATTACGACAGTAGCAGGAATTGAGAGTAATTGTGCGGCAAGGGCGATCGCCTGCGCGTGATTTCCCGAAGAAAAAGTCACTACTCCGTTGAGTTTTTCCGTTTCAGATAGCTGCATCAAAGCATTACAAGCACCGCGAAACTTAAACGAACCCGTCCGCTGAAAGTTTTCGCACTTAAAAAATACTTGAGAATGGGTTTGTTTGTTGACTGTGTGCGAAGTCAGCACAGGTGTCTTGAAAGCTTTGCCCTGCAAGCGCTTTGCCGCCGCCTCCACATCAGCAAAACAGACTTGCAAAGCATTTTTATCGGTAAGGTTGGCTGTCATATTTTTTTCTGCCTGGGGTGCTTGGGCGGCATTATATCATACATAGAATCAAAGCTTAATCAATTTTGATGATATGACATATCGGAAATAATTATCAATAGACTATTGCAACTAATTACCAAAAGCGTTGTAGGATAAGTTGAAGATTATTGCAATTAATTATCAAATAGTTTAGGTTAGGTTAGGAGATCGATTGATGAATGCAAAGTTTAAAGTGCTAGCAAGCGCTAGCGCAGGATTGTTGCTGCTAGCGGGTTTGACAGCGAATGCAGTCGGAGTTGGGCAGAAGGCGATCGCGCAAACAGCACCAAAGGGCGAGCGAGATTTAACAGCACAAGCAGCTATAAGTCGCATTAGGATCGTATTTGCCAACCGCAGAGATGCTACAGACTTGCAAAACAAAGCCAATCAAGTAGCGCAAATACTATCCAAAGAAATGGGAATTCCTATTGATGCAGTCATCGGCGACGAAACCGCTGCTGTAGAAGCTTTGAGGGCCGACAGGGCAGATGTCGCATTTGTAGCAGGGCGCGCGGCATTAAAAGCAGAACAATTAGCCAAAGCGCGGATGTATTTAGCAGAAGTTCGCAGCGATTATTCCGGCGGAAATACCTACGATTCTGTATTTGTAGTGCGGCAAGATAGTCCGCTGCGCCCCAAAGGTTCAGCAAAGCAAACCCTCGAACAATTGAAGGGTAAAAAAATGGCTTTCACTTCTCGAACTTCCGGTTCGGGATTTATTTTCCCAGTCTCAGAATTAGTAGGTCAAGGATTAGTCTCAGGCCCGGATAGACTCGAAAGTTTCTTTGGAAATGTTACCTACGGCGATGGTTACGGCAGCGCTTTGCAATCAGTTTTAAGAGGTCAAGCAGAAGTCGCAGCAGTTTCCGAATACGCTTTACTACCGCCTTGGATTACAGCAGAAGAAGGCAAGAAATTGCGAGTTTTGCAGCAGATTCCAGGAGTTCCAGCCCACGGAATTGTAATTGACGATCGCATTCCGGCACCGATGCGCGAAAAACTGATCAATGCTTTCATGAAAATGAACGAACCTGCAAACAATCAATTGTTCCGCAGTTTGTACAATTCCCAAAAATTAGTAAAAGTCGATCATGCGCGCCATTTGGCAACCTTGCGCCAAGCTTTGCAGCGCGCTAAACTCGAACCATAAAACAAAGGTTCGTAGTGAGGACTTTAGTCCGCAAAAAAAGCCGGACAAAAATCCTCACAGTAAAACAAAGGTTCGTAGTGAGGACTTCAGTCCGCAAAAAAAGCCGGACAAAAATCCTCACAGTAAAACAAAGGTTCGTAGTGAGGACTTTAGTCCGCAAAAAAAGCCGGACAAAAATCATTACACAGTAAAACAAAGGTTCGTAGTGAGGACTTTAGTCCTCAGAAAAAGAAGGACTAAAGTCCTCACTACAAACCTATTTTATTGTAACAGTTAGATCGTAAATTATATTAAGGGCAAAGTTTATCAACAAATATTTACCAAGTTAATACAGCCAATTAAAAGTCAGCTAAACTAAAATTTTTATGTGTATCTCTTACTCATTCTCGCGCGAAGACAATTAAAAAATCTTCCCTCTTCCTTCTTCCCTCTTCCTTCTTCCCTCTTCCTTCTTATTATGACTATCGAATGCAGTAAAATAGAAACAGCTTATTCAACCTCGCTAAAACGCCCGATTTTGAACGGAATTGATTGCAAAATAAAACAGGGCGAATTTGTAGCGCTGCTGGGTTTAAACGGTGCAGGAAAATCCACACTTTTGCGTTCATTTGTCGGATTAGTTCCCGTCAAAACCGGAGAAATTAGAATTAACGATACAGTAATAACTCCGCGCACATTGAGGCGAATTCGGCGCGATATTGGCTTGATTTTTCAAGGCGGCGGATTGATTAAACAGCTACCTGCGATCGACAATGTGCTGTGTGGTTGCTTGGGAGGATTGAATACTTGGGAGACTCTGTGGGGTTTTCCTAAGCAAAAGCGCGATCGAGCTTTTGAATTACTGGCAAACTTCGGACTGCAAGACCTAGCATACCAAAAAACTGGACAACTCAGCGGCGGACAACAGCAAAAAGTGGCGATCGCCCGCGCCCTCATCCAATCTCCCCAGATTTTACTCGCAGACGAACCCACCACCGGATTAGACGTAATCGCCGCCCAACAAGTAATGGAAATCCTCGCTAAACTGCACCGCGAACAAGGGATGACAGTAGTTGTAGTATTGCACGACTTAGGAATGGCAAGCAGATATCCAGAAAGAGCGATCGTCCTAGATGCCGGTCAGATAGTCTATGATGGCAAATGTCACAACCTGTCCGACAAATTCAGCAAACTAACACCGCCCAAACTAGCAGTGTGAACTCCCCTCTTCTCAACTCTTCCTCTGTGCCCTCTGCGCCCTCTGCGGTTCACAAAAAAAGCCCCTTCATCAAACCAAAAAATAGCCGTACATAAATCTTAAAACCAACTGAAATGATCGAAAAAAAATCAACTAACTTCTCAAAAAAATATAGCTTGATTAAAACCCCAGGTATTACAACAATCTTAATTGTAATTTATGGCTGGGCCTTGCAGGGATTAGAAATAGATGCCACAACATTGGCTAGCAGTTGGCCATACATGACAGATTTTATGTCCCGCTTGTGGCCCCCAAATCTCGAAATTATAGATGTTGCAATTAATGCCTTAATCGAAACAGTTCAAATGTCCTTGTGGGGAACGACTATCGGCGCAATTCTTTCCGTACCGATTGCGATTTGCAGCGCCCACAATATAGCACCAAAGTGGTTGCAATGGCTAGCTAATTTATTGCAAAATGCGGTGAGATCGGTTCCTTCAATTGTCCTGGGATTGCTGTTTGTATCCGCGACTGGTTTGGGCGCGCCTGCTGGTACTTTGGCTTTGGGAATTTATACTATAGGTTATCTTGCTAAATTTTATCAGGAGGCGATCGAGTCTGTGGAAGCGCGATCGATCGAATCGTTGCAAGTGGCGGGTGCATCTTGGCTGCAAGTTGCCCAATACGGCATTTTCCCGCAGGTGTTGCCGCTAGCGTTGGGTTACACGCTGTGGATGTTTGAATACAACATTCGGGCGGCTTCGGTGTTGGGTGTGGTGGGCGCCGGCGGTATTGGTTTTGAATTAGTCAATTATATTCGAGCTTTTGAATACAATAAGGCTACTACGATGATGTTGGTATTGTTAGTTGTCGTGACTGCGATCGATGTTATTAGCAGCAAATGGCGGCAGCGGTTGGAAACGAGGTAATACCAATTATTCAAAATCATTCAACAGTAATAGAGACGGCGGTTGAAACCGCGTCTACACAGACAAACCCACCTCCGTGGGTTGAAGAGTTAATTTTCTAATAGTCGATCGCACATTTCCCCCAAAAGTCGATCGAATTACTCGTAGGGGCGATCGCATTTTGGCGACAAACCTTAACAAAAAACCAAAGATTTTCTGTCCAAAAGCGAAATATTCATTGACTCTCGCGCATCAAGGGTTGACCAATATTTGGTAATTATGACTTGTCTGTGGGGGCTGGGTGAAGCATTCGGGTATTGGATGGTAGGTTGGGAATCAACTATTCTCGCCCGAATGCTTCACCCCTACCAATTTATCGGTATCCCGGCGTAGCGTAGCGGGGCGTAAGCCATCGCACAAATCCCCAAAAAGGCGATCGCGCGATCGTATCCACCATCAACAACACCGCAAAAAAAGACGGGGTAGTGCCGTTTCCCCGCCCAAAACAAAGCCACTAAATTGTTTGAAAATCAACAACAACAAAATAAGGACACAGCATTGCCGTGTCCTTATCTTGTTGGGATACAGCATTGCTGTATCCCCGTGCATACCCTTGATATTCAGATTAGAATTCTTGCCGTTTAGAACAAGAACAATTCAGAATTACCAGAAACTCCCAAATTCACATTGACAGTAGCAAACAAACTGTTGCCACCAACCGTCGAACCGTTGCTATCGTAATACAGCTTAGTAGTATTAGCTGCACTATCGAAAAGAGCAATAATCGACGGCGAAGTCAACGATGACTCGATCGCGCTTACAGTAGCAACAGTGCTGCTGTACCGGTAGAAATTCGCACCCAAAGGCCCCGAACCCAATCCGGCAAAAGCAATCTTGTCAATGTTAATTACATCATCAACAATGCTGTAATCCGTAATGATATCCCCGCCACCAGCAGTCGTTCCGGTGAACACAAACACATCAGCACCAGCGCCGCCACTGAGAGCATTTGTTCCCAAACCGCCGACTAAAGTGTCATTCCCAACGCCACCGTTAAGACTGTCGTTACCAGCAGCACCGGAGATGCTGTCATTACCAGCGCCACCGTCGAATATATCAGCACCGGAACCGGAATTGCCAGTAAACAAGACAGGAGTGGTAAAGTTGTAACCGCCCGCACCAGAACCGAAGTTGTAAACTCCAGTTGTCGGGAAAGTACCCGGATTAGCAGTTAAATCAACAATGCTGCTGGAATTTGTAGAAGTACCAGCCGGAGAAGATGCGATCGTCCCTGTGAACACAAAGTCTGCTGTGCCCAAAGTCCCCGCAGCCGTACCCAAATTAGCAACAGTTGTGAAACCGCCTGTCGCTGTACCATTCGAGTCAAACACCAACACCGTCTCGCTGTTCGTATTCGTAAATACGAAGAAACCAGGAGTTGTAGAACCACCCACAGCCTTAGCTTGAGCCGCTTCCACAGTGGCATAAGTTCCGCCGGTGAAAATCACCAATTGTTTGCCAGTAATGTCAGGAGTTGAACCGCTAACACCAGCAAAATTAGTAGTAGTGAAATTCCCGAAAGCGTTCGCAGCAAACTGCAATTTGTCCGTTCCGAAGGTAAAGTCAGTAATCGTATCCGGGCCGTCGCCGGGAGCCTTGAAAGCAAAGATATCTGCACCAGAACCGCCAGTCAAAATATCTACACCGGCACCACCGGTGATAGTATCTGCACCGCCGCCACCAGCGATCGTATCTGCACCGCCACCACCGTTGAGGATATGAATTGCCAGTAAACAAGACAGGAGTGGTAAAGTTGTAACCGCCCGCACCAGAACCGAAGTTGTAAACTCCAGTTGTCGGGAAAGTACCCGGATTAGCAATTAAATCAACAACGCTACCTGAGTTGGTAGAAGTACCAGTCGGAGCAGAACCAGTCGCACCAGTAAACAAGAAGTCTGCTGTGCCCAAAGTTCCCGCAGCCGTACCCAGATTCGCAACAGTTGTGAAACCGCCTGCCGCTGTACCGTTCGAGTCAAACACCAACACCGTCTCGCTGTTCGTATTCGTATATACGAAGAAACCAGGAGTTGTAGAACCGCCCAAAGCCTTAGCTTGCGCCGCTTCCACAGTCGAATAATTCCCGCCGGTGAAAATCACTAACTCTTTGCCAGTAATGTCAGGAGTTGAACCCGTCACACCGTCAAAGTTAGTAGTAGTCAAATTCCCGAAAGCACCACTGACAAACTTGAATTTGTCAACCCCAAAGGCAAAGTCAGTAATCGTATCACCGCCTTCACCGGGAGAATTGTAAACAAAGATATCTGCACCACTGCCGCCAGTCAGAATATCTGCACCGCTACCACCGCTGAAGATGTCAGCAAATTGAGTACCAGTGACATTGTTAGCCTTCGCATCTCCGGTAAATAAGACGGGTGTGCTGAAGTTGTAACCGCCAACACCTGAACCGAAATTATTGCTCGCACTCGGATAGGTATTCCCAGCAGCAGTTAAATCTACAATGCTGCCGGAATTTGTAGAAGTACCAGTCGGAGAAGTTGCGATCGCACCAGTAAACACAAAGTCTGCTGTGCCCAAAGTTCCCGCCGCAGTACCCAGATTCGCAACAGTTGTGAAACCGCCTGGTGCTGTACCGTTAGAGTCAAACACCAACACCGTTTCGTTCGCAGCATTGTTATATGCGAAGAAACCAGGAGTTGTAGAACTTCCTGTAGCCTTAGCTTGTGCCGCTTCGAGACTGGCATAGGTTCCGCCAGTGAAAATGACTAACTCTTTGCCGGTAATGTCAGGAGTTGAACCGCTAACACCGTCAAAGTTAGTAGTAGTCACATTGCCGAATTCGCTCGATACAAACTGGAATTTATCTGTTCCAGATTTGAAATCAGCAATTTTATCGCCACCTTCTTTAGTTGTGTTGTAAACAAACAGATCTGTGCCACTGCCACCGCTGAGAACATCAGCACCGAGGCCGCCGGTGATGGTATCGTTGCCGTCACCGCCGTCGATGGTATCGTTAAAGTTGCTGCCGACAATGTTGTCATCGCCAGCCAAAGCCTTGAAATTAACTGCGGCCGGATAAGTGCCGAAGTTTAAATTGTCAGGGCCGGAAGTACCGACAGGAACATTTAGTTGCGGGCCGCTGAAGACAAAGTTCCTGATTTGCAGGCTAAATTTCAGCGAGAAACTGGTGACAATTTCAAAGCGCGCCCCAACAGCAAATACCAGCACGGAACGGTTAGTTTCGGCATCTGTAAACTGACAGAAAGTAGGTGCGTCACTGTTGCCGCCCAAAGCTGCAAACCGCGCTTGCAAAGTAGCGATGCTGGTAACGGTGATATCGGCGCTGAAGTCGAGTAAGTTAGAACTGCCGATCGATCCAACAGTAGAAGTAGCCGTAATCGCCAGTCGAGTCAAGCTGGTAAGGCTGAGATTGCCAAAAGCTGCGGCAGACAACTCTAAGAGATCTTCATCAGCCTTAAAGTCAGTAATTAAGTCAGCATCTAGAACTGTTTTAATCTTTTCGCGGGAAACTTTGTAAATAAAGCGATTCTTACCAGCGCCTCCAATTAGAGTATTGGTTCCTTCGCCACCGTCGATCTCATTCTCGCCATCGCCGCCTTTAATTTTGTCATTGCCAATACCGCCGATGAGTTTGTTTTTGCCTTTACCACCTTCGATATCGTCATCGTCATCGCCACCTTCGATATCATTATCGCCATCACCGCCTTTGATTTTGTTTTTGCCTTTACCTCCTTTGATTTTGTTTTTGCCTTTACCACCGATGATATCGTCATCGTCATCGCCACCTTCGATATCATTCTCACCATCACCGCCTTTGATTTTGTTTTTGCCTTTACCTCCTTTGATTTTGTTTTTGCCTTTACCACCTTCGATCTCGTCATCGTCATCGCCACCTTCGATATCGTTATCGCCGCCATCGCCACCTTTAATTTTGTTTTTGCCGTTACCTCCTTTAATTTTGTTTTTGCCTTTACCACCTTCGATCTCGTCATCGCCATCGCCGCCGTCGATATCGTTATCGCCGCCATCGCCACCTTTAATTTTGTCCTTGCCTTTGTTTGCTTTAATTTTGTTGGTCTTGTTACCGCCTGTAATGGTATCGTCGCCGTCGCCGCCTTCGATGTCGTTATCTAGCGTGAGCGAACCGACAATCACTTGAGGAGTTGTATTGCCAGCAAAATTAAAGATATTTTGCTCGACATTGAAGCTAAAACGTTGGCTGGTGACAATATTTCTGCCGTCGCTTACTTCAAAACCAAAACTAGCCGCACCGCTAAAACCTTTTACAGCTTGGAAAGTTAACAAATTGAGGCTAATGTCTACTTGAGTGAAGCTCAAACCGACTTGTGTTACCTCTACTCCCTTAAAGAATAGTTTCCCGGTTTTAGCATCAGGGAGCTCCGTTAACTTAAAGACTGTTTCGCTAGCACTTTGCTCGTTATCGACAAACTTCAACAAGTCACCAGTAATAGTTTGTGGCAAGCCGTCGGAACCGACAGTGAGTGTTTTGTTGGCTTGCGATCGCGGAGGGGTACTAACTATTCGACTTGGGGTTGGAGTTGGAGTTGGGCTTGGGCTTGGAGAGCTACCATTAACTCCCAAAAAGTCGCCAGCATTGAGAATCGTGGCGCTAACATTCAACAATAGTGCCAGCACCAACTGATTGCTGCTGAGTCGAATTTCGGTATTGAGGCCGACTTGTACAAACAACAAGCTGCTAAAGTTCAAGCTGCCAGACAGTAGAAACTTGTCGAAGCCGTCTGCGTAGTCAGTGATGACGGAACTTCCGGGAGTGGTATTGTTACCCATATCCATGACAAAAACGTCATTTCCAGCACCGCCGCTACAGGTATGGTTGCCAGTACCGCCAACGATCGTATCGTTGCCAGCATTACCCATCAGCGTATCGTTGCCAGATCCGCCGCCGACAACGCTGTCGTCGCCATCGCCGCCGTCTGCCATGTCATTGCCGTCGCCAGTAACGAGGGTATCGTTGCCAGTACCGCCCATCACGGTGTCGTCACCGGCGCCACCGACAACGCTGTCGTCGCCTTCGTCGCCGCTGCAAGCGTCGTTGCCTTCGCCACCGATCAAGGTATCTTTGCCGTCGCCGCCGACAACGCTGTCGTCGCCTTCGTCGCCGCTAACGTTGTCGTTGCCGGCACCACCTGTTGTGGTGTCGTCGCCGCTGCCTCCCATTACGGTGTCGTCGCCGTCGTCGCCGCTGCAATCGTCATTGCCAGCACCGCCGATGACGGTATCGTTATCTTTGCCACCGTTAACGGTGTCATTGCCTTCGCCGCCGTTAACGTTGTCGTTACCCCGATCGCCCCTGACAGTATCGTTGCCTTCGCCACCATTGCAGGTGTCGTCGCCTTTGCCGCCGTAGACGGTATCATTGCCGCTGCCGCCGTCAACGTCATCCTTGCCGTCGTTGCCGTGTACCCAGTCATCGCCGTCATCGCCTTTGCAGGTATCGTTGCCGGTGCCACCAGAAAGAGTGTCGTTGTCTTTGCCGCCGTAGAGGGTATCGTTGCCTTCGCCGCCGTCGCACTTGTCGTCGCCGCGATCGCCTCTTATTTCGTCATCGCCATCGCCGCCCTCGCAATCGTCGCCGTCTTTGCCTCCATAGAGTTTATTTTTGCCACTCTTTCCTTTGAGTTTGTCTTTGCCTCTTTTGCCGTAGAGCGACTGGTTAGCGCCCGTGGCGACAATTATGTCATCGCCATCGGTACCTTCGATCGTCTGCGGATCGCTACCGCTGTCATCTTTTTTGTCTTTGTCTTTTTTGTCGCCCGCACCTTCTTCGGGTACACCGCTCAATTCAGGAATTTTGCTGCTATCATCAGTAACTTTGGGGGATTCGTCCTTAGGCGGATTCGGAACTTTGCCGCTAGTGATGCCGCTGTTTTGTGCGATCGCATTGTCAACTAACTTGCCTAACCCGCTATCGGAATTGATAGCACTAGCATCCCGAAAATCGGCGAGTCGATCGAGCTCGCTGGGGGAAAACACGAGTTTTGGCTGCTCATCATCCAGGGCGATCTGTGAAAACAAAGTGGTTTTTTTTAGGTCAGAAATTTCTGTTTCATCTCGATCTGGAAAAAGTGTTCCCGATACATTTTCCAACATTTCTTCTTTCATCTTTGATATTTCCAAAAAAGGGCTAAGTTTCTTAGAGTCAGTTTATCAGCAAGGAGGATATAGCAGAAGCATAATTTTACAATTTCATACTTTCGCCTGCTAGAGCCGCCGATCTCCGACCTTTCTGTTTATAGATGCTATTTAAACTGCAAGGGGTTATTTCCATCAGTTGCGAGTTTTATCTTCTGCAATGGTGCACCAAAAATAATTGATCCGCCACATACACCGCAAGAGTTGTGCCACAGCGCAAAACGCTTGTGACTTTCTCCGTAATTTCTACAGTAAGCTGCACCTAAATGCGCCGAATTGTAGATTTTCTACGTAATTTCTACAGTAAGTTAGCAGAATGTAAACTCGCAACTCAACAACTCCCACATAACTACCCAAAACCTTTATTACCCAAATTTTACCTTGCTTTTCCTGCGATCGAGCCTAGTTGCCTTAACTTTTTGTAACACTCCCAGCTCTGACAAATCCTTCCCTGACTTAGGATTTGCATCTCTTTTGCCAGTGACTGTACGCTCCTAATTTTAGTTCCCGATGATTAATAAATAAATTAGATGATTCGCCCCGGCAAATATTTGTTTTAATTTTCTGTCGTATAAGTTTATCTGAATTCGAGCCAGCCTCGCGAACTGATAAGATTTTGTATTTTAGAACAAAATAGCAATTCTGCCCAATAATATCTGGCTCAATACAGATTTTCAACAGTTGACAGTTGACAGTTGACAGTTGACAGTTTGAGAGCGGCCTCTACCGAAAAGTCCGAGTATTGGAGTAATGAATAGCCTGATTTTAATTTCTCCCGCTCCGGGTTCCGGCTTTCGACTAATTCTTTCTTGTAAAATTCTATAACACATAGCAATAAACACATAATTTATACGATTTTAGGTTTGAGATTTTAAATTTGAGATTAGTAATGACAGATTTTGTATTGTCTTGAACCTTGCCTACAATTGCATTAATTTTTGCCAAGAAGAATGGGTTTAAAGCCTCCTCCTTTTAGGGGGAAATAAAACAAAATTCTTCACTGTTTCAATCCTCTTCCTTTTATGGAGAGGTAGCCCTCAAGCGGTCAACAGTCAACTGTCAACAGTCAACTGTCAACTGAAAAGTGGCATTGTTTTTGGTTAAAATTACAAGCTCGATCGGCATTTTGAGCGCAAATGACCCGTGGTGGACACGATAAACCCGGTTTATTTGTAAGTTTATGGTTGCCTTTTCCCAATATTTCACCGAAAAAGAGGCTGGATGAGGCTCAGTCCTCTAGATGAGAAAAATCCTGGTTGCTGGAAAGGGCTGGAATATTCGATAGCAGTTGTATTCTGAAAACTTCTCGGACACTTGACTTTATTTTTCCTGCTTCACTTTAGCTAGATTAAGACAGTTAAACAAAAAAATAACATTAACATAGAAGCGGTAAATTAGCAATAATCGATGAGGAATTTTAGAGGGTCGCTCTATCGATTAGCGATCGCCGCTCAGGGCTTATGGATGAGGACTCAGGGCTTACGGATGAGGACTCGCCGGCTGACCAATTCATTAATTGACACAAAATCAAGATTTGAAATGGGGGGTTGATGGTAGAGGATAAGTGGTGAGGACACAGCGATCGATCGCTACCGCCAAAAATTTACTCAAAATTGCCTGCGATATTGCCCTGAAACAGGTGGGCGATAGCTGAAGTAATCTTAATAAGAACTAGAGATCCGCCTGGTAAAGTGCCTCCTATTTAACTTTACTGAGCAATGACAAACTCAAGTTTCCGACGAATGTAAAGGGGTCTGCGGTAGAGGTGCAAAATGTTCAAAATAGCAAGATTGGAGAAAATTCGGCTTTCACCAAGCCATAGGGCAATCAAAACTAATAAACTGTTATTAAAGTACAAGTTTTATAGCCTCAAAGTGTTTGAACAAATATATTTGATCCCAGCGATCGCCCGATCGGGGGAAGCGCATTCAGAAACTTTGATTGAAAGAGTAAAAATTAGTTGGCCGATCGCGATTGCTAGCTGCAAAAACGCAGGCACATTCAGACTTGAGGCGGGGGGGCGCTAAATTGGTGAGCCAAGAATTTAAACTCTCAGTCACCCCAGTTGGGGACGACGAATATCTAGTGCGGACAGAAAAGGTTGCACCCGGTGTACCCTTAGCAGAGCAACAAGTCCGCTGGCCGATCGACCAATGGCTGGCACTGTCTGCTCAACTGATGAATGACCCGATGGTGGGCGTGTTCCAAGGAACTGGTGCTGCCGGTCGCACAGGGCGATCGACAAAAAACTCAGCGCCGAATTTAGTAGCCCTGGGGCAACAATTATACAGCGGACTGTTTCAAGGAAACTTGCGCGATAGCTGGACTTGCGCTCAAGGCATCGCCCAGCACCGCCGAGAAGTGCTGCAACTGCGCCTGGGACTCAAAGGCAGGCACTTGCCGCGGCTGCCGTGGGAAGTGCTGCACGCGGGCGATCGCCCTTTAGCAACCGGCACCGATGTCGTGTTTTCCCGCTACCAACCAGGTACAAGTTTGTTCAAACAAACCCGGGTGGTACCCAGCAGCGGCCCGCTAAAAATTTTAGTGGCGATCGCCTCTCCGAGCGATCGAGACAGCTTGCAGCTCAAACGAGAAGCGCTCCACTTGCAACAAGAACTGCAAAACCGGAGCGCTAATCCCCTCAAAAACGGCCCACACTCCGAAATTCAACTGACGATTCTCGAACAGCCCGATCGAGAACAGCTTACTCAAGCCCTAGAACAAGGACACTACCAAGTCTTGCACTACGCAGGCCACAGCAACTTAGGTTCCAGAGGTGGCGAACTCTACCTAGTCAGCAGCCGCACCGGGTTAACCGAAACCTTGAGCGGCGACGACTTAGCCGGATTGCTGGTTAACAACGGCATTCAGATGGCCGTGTTCAATTCCTGCCGCGGGGCCTACGGCGACCCCTCAGACATCGGCGAGGACAGTTCGGAACGCAATTTAACCGCAGCCTTAATCAAGCGGGGCATTCCGGCAGTGCTAGCAATGGCAGAAAGCATTCCCGACGATGTAGCCCTAACTCTGACGCGACTGTTTTACCGCAACCTGAATCAAGGCTATCCAGTCGATCTCAGCCTGAGTCGGGCCAGGGCGGGACTAATTTCTGCCTACGGTTCTCACCAGTTATACTGGGCTTTGCCGATTCTCTACCAGCACCCGGACTTTGACGGCTATCTGACGGGCGCCCCAGCCCAAAGCGGCCCATCCGGTTCTCCGGTGCCAAATTTAATCCTACCGGGAACGCCGTCGGCGGGAGGGGGTACAGAATGGAAGGCGCCGCCTGCACTCTCGACGATCGCCCCATACCCGCCAACCGCAGCCAATCAACCGCAGGAGTCAGACACAGATGACGGCGAAGTCTGGGAATATTTTCCCGACCAATTAAAAGATCGCAGGGATTGGGTTCACCAGAGCGATCGGTCTTCTGCTGCTAATTCACCGAACTCTATTCCTAATTCTGAGTCGGCGGCGATCCAAGCAACTCGGGTAACTACACCGACTCCGAAATCGTTCAAACAATCGGGATTGCAAAAATGTCTGGTAGTGATGCTTTGCTTGTTCCCCGTTGCTGTGAGTGCTGGCTTGTTTGGGTGGCGGCACTCACAGCAACGAGGCACGAAACCAGAAGAGTTACTGCCGGCGGTACGGACTCCCCTGTCGCAAAATTACTTGCAAGAACGTCACCAAGCAGAATGAAGAAGCAAGAAGGCATCAAACAGTTCACTTAATCTAAAAGGAAGGAAGAAGAGCAACAGAGCCAGCTTGAGTGCAAGCTGTATTTTACGTTTCATTTAGGATCGCGAATTAAATAATTTACACATATTTGTGGGATGGGCGTCCCGCCCGTCCAGAAAGGACGGGCGGGACGCCCATCCCACAAGAAGAATAAAAATTGTAAGTTATTTAATTCTTATTCCTTAAGTGAATTTACCGCTCGTAAAAACATGGACAAAGCTACCCAAAAGTAGTCAATGTTAGACATCTACGTTAGTAATTTTAGTCCACAGTCCTAAAACTACAGGAATAAA
>NZ_JAEQCE010000209.1:0-1198 GCF_020738665.1 Microcoleus sp. PH2017_08_TRC_O_A | reverse complement strand
CAGGGCTATTTCATTCTAAACAGCTTCTTCAAAACGTCTAGACCATAGCCAGCGAGCCGTTGTGCCTGTGCCATATTTGTTTCTCCAGCTTCTCGATAAAGATTGAGTGCTAAATTACGAGCAATTGCAAAAATGGCTGGGAGATCGCCAACTCGAACTCTAGAAGCATCTTCTCCTTGAGTCACATCTCGGACATAGTGGACCTTATTTTCAACACCCCAGTAATCGCGAATTCTAGTTGCAAATTGTTCCACCGTTTCATCCAATGAACTAATGTAGTACCTGGTTTCAGGCTTCTTGATTTGAATATATTTACCTTTTAACAGGTGTCGATAACTCGTGACTCGAATGATAATTCGTAGTCCGGCCCAGTCTTCGCTCTCCGATAGTCCATGCCAGCCTGTCCACAAACTCACACTTCGTCGTTCCACTCGTCCGTGGCCCGTTTCAACGGTATTAATATGGGATTCTGATTGAAATTTCTCCTTAATTTGCTCATGAAAATGGCTATGATTCCCTTTTAAGGCACCGAGATAGTCATTCCCAGACTCAATAATTAGCTCACAAGTTTTTTTTGAGTATTCAAGGCATCGAAGGCAAAGACGACTCCCCGTTGGGCCAAGGCTTCCAAAACGGGTGGAATCGCTTTGATTTCATTGGTTTTACAATCCACTTGTTGGGGAGTTAAAATCAGTCCTCGTTCGACCAAGTAGACCGTCACCAATTGAATCGCTGGATGGGATGGGGTCCGATTATCACCCGTTTCAATGTTGTAAGAGCCACGGAGGACTTTTCCATCTAAGGCAATGGTTTCACCTCTTTTCGGTTCAATTTTGCAGAAAGAAGCGACGCAAGCGCCATAGGATTGATAATCCAAGTCCAGTAACGCCCGACGAAGCGTACTGTAGGAAGGAATCCCATGCTTCGGGAACCCAAACAGCGCAATCAGAGGTTCGCGGTAAGCCTTTAACCAATCCCCGATGGCTAGAAAACCACCACATCCTGCGCTAATCGCCAGGGTAAATAACGCTAAACAGACCGCATACTCATGACGACAGCCCGCTCCACGCCGTGGGTCGGGTAATTCCGAAAATGCTTCTACAATTGCTAGGGAACTCATAAATCATAAGTTAGGGTGAATCCGACTTCTAAACTCTAAACCTAAACCCTGTCTACTGTCTAGAACGAAATAGCCCTG
>NZ_JAEQCE010000208.1:0-1202 GCF_020738665.1 Microcoleus sp. PH2017_08_TRC_O_A | reverse complement strand
TAATTGATTTCTACCGTATGGATCTTCATCTTGACAGACTGCTTAATCTACCCGATGTTACTGTTGAAAGTTGCATCCAATTCGCACCTGAGGTTATATTGAAACTCCGCTTCCTTCAGGAAGAAAGTAATTGTCGATACTGCCAGCGTCCGAGCGCTCAATTAAATCAAAACCGACCTGTATTGATACGGGATCTATCGATTTTCGGTCAACCAGTTTATCTGAAAGTTCCGCGTCGCCAATTTTACTGTAGGACTTGTCAGAAATACTTTACGGAAAGTTTGAACTTTGTCGATTGGGAACGGCGATATACCCAACGCTATGAGAATCATATCTATCAGCGAGTTCAAGCAACCACCATCGAACAAGTTAGCCGAGAGGAAAATTTAAGTTGGGATCAAGTACAGGGGATTTTCAATCATAGGTTTGATCGATCAAAAAAGCAGACTGGGGAACGGTTACTCGTCTGAGTATTGATGAAATTAGTAAACGCAAAGGGCATCAAGATTTTGCCACAGTTGTTGCCGATATTGACCGTGGAAAATTGGTTGAGGTGATTGATAGTCACAAACAGGATGACATCATCAAAGTGCTTCAGCAGCAACCGATTGAGCTGCGTGAACAAGTCGAAGAAGTGAGTGTTGATATGTGGGGAGGCTTTCCCAAAGTGGTTCAAGAAGTGTTTCCCAAGGCGCGGATTGTATTTGATCGATTTCACGTGATGAAACCAGTCAATGAAGAGTTAAATAAAGTACGCAAGCAAACTCAAATGACCCTCAAAGGGAGTAAATTCATTCTCCTCAAGAACGGGGTAGATTTGACCGAGGAGCAGAAGGTCAAACTGGCAGACATCTTAAAGCATTCAAAACGGTTGAAACTGGCTTATGAACTCAAAGAAGAGTTCAGAGATATTTTTGAACGTTCTGAGACTGTCGAAGCTGGGAAAGAGCAACTCCTTGCATGGCTAAAAAAAGCTCGTTCGGTTTACTGTGATGTTCTCACAACGATTCGTAATCATCTGGATGGAATCTGCAACTATTTTTTGAACCGAACCACGAGTGGCGTGATGGAGGGAATTAACAATCGAATTAAGTTGATTAAGCGACAAGCCTATGGCTTTATGAACTTTGATAACTTTCGAGCAAGGCTATTAGCTTGCTTTTCTGATTAGGTTTGCTTATCACCTTGACTCCAGAAGAGCC
>NZ_JAEQCE010000104.1:0-24372 GCF_020738665.1 Microcoleus sp. PH2017_08_TRC_O_A | reverse complement strand
GTAGACTGACATTCCGGGCATTGCATAATATTCCTTTTAAATGTGTGTGATTTGTGACGCTCCGACGACCATTTCATCATACCCTAGTTCAGCAACGCCATTTTTCCTTGCTTCTTGCTTTTTGCTTCTTGCTTTTGCCAGAAAGAATTGGTTGAAAGCCGGAACCCTTGTAGGGAGAAATTAAAATCAGACTATTCATTACTCGAATCCTCGGACTTCCAGGTAGATGTCGCCCTCATCCCTTCGACTGCACTTGGGGGGCAAGCTGTCAACTGTCAACTGTCAAACGATTTAGGATTTTGGATTTTGGATTTTCGATTGGGGATTGAAGATTTTTAATTGTCAACTGTCAACTGTCAACTCTTCCTTCTTCCTTCTTGCTTCTTCCTTCTTCCTTCTTCCTTCGTGACAACTGTCAACTGTCAACTGTCAACTGTCAACTGTCAACTGAACTTGAGATGTTTCTTTGGGAATCGATCGCCTGTACATCTCGCATAGATGAGCGATCGCGTCAATCAGAGTCAAGCGGTAATCGAGCAATATTTCCTCGCTGCGGCCTTCTAATTTTAGCTGTTTAGCAAATTCGTCCATCAATTCCATGTGAATTTCTACAACTTGAGTCACGGGAACATCGGCAAAAAAAGCTAAATTTACAAATTCATCTATTTGATTGTTGACCGCAGTATCTTCATCAAAATAATTTAAAACGATGTCGCGATAACTTGACTTGAGTTGCTCCAAAAACTTTTGCTTCTCTTCTCCCGAAAGATTTCGTAAAAAAATCTGAGAATTTCTTTTATAATACACACCTAAGTATCCTAATCGCTCCCGTAATTTTTCCGCAAGTCGGCGCTGCTGTCGTTGGAGTAAACTTTGAGCAGTCAATTGGGCCGTGGCATCGACCCTTGCGGATTGGTCATTGACAGGAACCGGAGTTGAAAGTTTCAGAAATTGTGCGATCGCCCGATCGATACTTGTACCTAGGTCGCTCGATCTCGCGATTGGTAGTTGCACCTCAGCCGGGTGATAAAAAAAAGCACAACTTTTTTGATCTTGACTCTTCTCGGCGGTACTCGCCGCGCCCTCCAAAGCATCTGAGGGTGGTGCTTCTTGGCTGCCATCCCCTGCCGGCTGGGGCAAAAAAAACACAGCAGGTAAAAAGAGCGATCGTTCTTGCAGCTTGCTCAAAAGCAATTGCAAATCCCTATCTACGTCATCTACGTCAAAAACCAAACAATCGAGGTGGTAATTGTGCTTGAGGAATCCCAAAAACTCCACCGCCGATTTAATGTGCGTTAACGTATAGCGTTCCCCGCTCAAAAGCTCGATCGCATCGCTGGCATTTTTTTCAGAGCGGATAAAAATACCGATCGACAGTTGGGGCAGCAAACCTGTAGGTGAACTACCCAAGTTGCCCGAAAGTGCTGGATCGCTCAGAGTTGATATCTCCTTATATAATAAAATACTTAACATTTTAACAATCATTTAAACATTTATTGTAACCAATCTTAACTGCAAAATATGGCGATCGGCTTTTAGCAGCGGGATCGTCAGAGTGTACTTATTGGCAGATGTGTCAAGCACCCCTATCCTGATTTCTGCAATTAAGCTTAAGGCTTAAAATAATTGGTAGTTGCCTCAAATCAGGTGCAGGCATCAAATTCGTAGGTCTCGGTGCAGATCCGGGGCTCGATCGAGAACTGGTATAAAACTAAATAAGATACAAAAGATCGGCAGCTACATTGGTATCAAAAATATTACTGCTATTGATAGCAGACTCTCAGGTTTGTTATGTCAACCACCAGCCCCAGTCTCAAAAATTTTATCGAGTTAGTGCCCCTGTGCCTCCAAACGGCGGCGCTATCATCGCTACAGTCAATTTTCAGCCAGGGCAACTGCGATCGAATTGCAGTAGTCAACGAACAGCTACAACCCCTAGGATTAGTTTACCTGAGCCGCTTTTGGGTCTGGGCGATCGATCGCACAAACGACTGGGAGCAACCTTTGTCAGCAAGTTCGCTGCCGATCGAGCCGATCCGGGTAATCCCTGGGACTCTGAGCGTCAGCGAATTCTGGGAATATTTGCAAATAGAGGAACTTAACACCCCTGCGGAGTCTGGCCTTAGCGCCGGTGGTGGCTCCAAAAGCCCGATCGGCCTGACAGATGCCAGCGGGAAATTTTTAGGAATGCTAGAGTGTCAGAGCCTGCTGCAATTCGCCGCAGTTAACAGCAGCCTGAGGCCCGAAGCCACAGCAGTCAAAGAAATTGAATTAACCACGGTTTCCGCAGCCATCGCCACAGCCCTAGGATCTCAAGTGCGCTTCCTAGAAGCAGGATTGAAACCCTCGGAAAACCTCAACTCCCTAGTCCAACTCCTAGAAAAACTGCCCCTACCCCTGAGATTGCAAACTCCCACCGGCCAAATAGTCAGCCAAAACGCAGCGTGGCGGATTTTGCTGGGAGCTGGCCCAGATCCAGTTCCCGAACCAACAGCAAATTTGGGCAAACACTCGCCCCACAAACCAAGCCATGTAGCAACAGAATACAAGAGCGTTGAAGTAGATGCCGTCACATCTGAGTGCAGGAGCCTAGTAGGAGCAAGTCGATCGGGCGAGGGGCTGCGGGATAGCTTCGCCGCGCGTGATGGAACCGCAGCCACCAGTTGTCCGCTACCCCTGTACGCCGCCGCCTCTCCATCTACCTTAACCGCTCCAGCTTGGTGTCCCACCGCCGGCAAACCAGATACATATATTTGTGACTGTCCCGTACAAACAGGTCAAGAACGGATCTGGCAATTTGTCAAACAGCCTCTCTCAAATCAACTAATTTTAGTAATGGGACAAGATGTCACCGAAGAACATTTAGTCGCCAAAGAACTAGCAGCAAAAAATGCAGATTTAATCCACCTCAACCGACTAAAAGACGAATTTTTGTCCTGCATCAGCCACGAACTAAAAACCCCTCTCACCGCCGTCCTCGGTTTGTCCAGCCTCCTCAAAGATAAATTGATCGGAGAACTCAACGATCGCCAAACACGCTACGCCAAACTAATCCATCAAAGCGGGCGGCATTTGATGACAATAGTGAACGACATTTTAGACTTGACCCGCATGGAAACCGGGCAGCTAGAACTAATTCCCGAACCAGTCGAAATAGCAGCCACCTGCAAAAGAGCCTTTGAACAAGCAAAACAACTGCAACAGCAAGAAGAAAAATCACCTTCCCAGCCCAGCCAAACCAAGGGCGAAGCTTCTCAAGAAGAACCATCCGCAAAAATCGAATTTACACTCGAAATAGAACCGGGACTGAGCTATTTAATTGCCGACGAACTAAGGCTGCGGCAAATGCTCGTTAACTTGCTTTCCAACGCCCTAAAATTCACCGAAGCTGGCGGCAAAATAGGATTGAAAGTAAATGTTTGGGAAGGTTGGCTCGCCTTCACAGTTTGGGATACCGGCATCGGCATCCCGGCTGACAAACAGCACCTGATCTTTCAGAAATTTCAACAGCTTGAAAGCCCGCTCACCAGGCGCTTTCAAGGAACCGGACTGGGACTGGTACTGACTCAACGGCTCGCCCGTCTCCACGGCGGAGACGTTTCGTTTATTTCCTCAGAAAACCAAGGCTCTGAATTTACATTGTTGCTGCCCCCAAATCCTCCGGGAAATAGCGGGGAAGAATTCCCAGCACATACAGGGAACGAGGAAGAATTATTCAAACCAAAATATCAGATTCCGATCGCCAATTCTCGCTCTCGTTTAGTGTTAATAGTCGAAGCAGTTCCTAAATATATCGAAGATTTAAGCAAAGTCCTCTCTGGTTTGGGCTACCAAGTAATAGTCGCCCGTTCCGGCACCGAAGCGCTGGAAAAAGCTCGCAGGTTCAGTCCCGAAGCGATTTTCCTCAACCCGCTGCTGCCGCTGCTGTCCGGCTGGGACGTGCTGACGCTGCTGAAGAGCGATCCGGATACTCGATCGATTCCGGCGATCGTCACAGCCACCAGAGGCGAAAAAGAACGGGCTTCTGTCAACCGCGCCGAAGGCTTTTTGAGCTTGCCGGTGGAAGAAGCCGCTTTACGGCGGCTGTTGGCAGACTCGATCGGTCGCCCCGATGCCAGTACGAGCAAGGTCAGGAGTTCTTTAACCGTGTTGTGGCTCAGCCCGCAAAACAGTTCCTCTCAAGGTTCTGCTTTACTCCTCAACCCCAACTACTGCCGAGTTTTGGAAGCAGACGACCTCGGCCAAGCAGAACTCGTGGCCCGAATTTGGCGGCCCGATGCGATCGTCTTGGACAGTACCAGCCAACTGCAAAATCCCTTAGCTTTTATCGAACAGTTAAGTCTGTCTCGAAATTTGGGTTCTCTGCCCTTAGTGACTTTAGACCCCGTAACGACGCAACTAGCAAATCAAGTCAAAGGATTGTCGGTATTTCCCTGTTTGTCAGGCGGGAGTCCTGAAGGCAGTGAAACCTCAGGCACCGGGTTGGGGGCATCTGCCTTGTGGCAAGTGATTCAAGTAGCTGCGGGCATGAGTTGGAAGCCCAGCATTTTATTTGCTGACATTTTGACATTACCGGACTTGCACTGCACGACTCGGGGGAATCCGACGGGAGAATTGGCAAAGGGCGATCGATCGACCAAAGCCGAGATTCCCGTACCCCATGCCAAGTTTTCTACTCCCAACTTTCAAGCTTTGATTCAGTACATCCAAACCGCAGGCTTTCGAGGGGCGATCGCTCCCTGCTGGACAGAAGTTTTGCAGCAGTTGCAATATCAAAGCGTGGACTTAGTGTTGCTGTGCTTGCGCGATGCTCCCTCAGAATCGTCCGCGATGCTGCAAGCGCTATCGAACCTGCGGCAAATGGCTGTCAAACTGCCAATTTTAGTCTGGGACGATCGCTCTGCTGTAAATTCGGAATCGGAGGCGATCGACTTTCTGCTGCAAGAAGTATCTGCCAAAATTTTGCCTTCTTCCTTGTCAGCAGCACAATTGTTAGACAAAATTCAACAGACTTTATTAACTAAATAAAGTCGATTCATTCAATTGACAGTTAACAGTTGACAGTTGACAGTGACAAGCGAATTTCTGCATATGGTACGTGATTTATCCGTGGAATCAATCCCAAATCGAAAATCGAAAATCCTCTCTTCCCCCGAATTTATCCGTGGGGTCGCCTCTAAAATCTAAAATCTAAAATGTAAAATCTAAAATCGATTGACCTTTGCCTGGAAGTAAGAGGATTGGAGTAATGAATAGTCTGATTTTAATTTCTCCCGATCGGGCGCAAGGGCTTTCAACCAATTCTTTCTGGTAAAAATGAATAAATTATATCGTTTCCGGTTGCATCGGAATTATATATTTGAATCGTTGAGCGTGCGAGCGTCACGAAGAGCGATTCAGGCCGCTCTTCGTGACGCTCGCACTACATAATTTCGATGCAACCGGATTTGATATTACCCATTTACCGTGAGAATTTCAGCGCTCTCGAAAGCAGTTAATAAAAAGTATTGCTTAGGAGTAAAAACAAATTCAGGAAACTATTTTAGGGAAAACCGCGCAGCGTTGCGAGTCAGGAAACAAGAAAACATCTGATTTTTGTAAAAAGGATTTTTTTATTGGAGTGCTGTCCCCGCTCGCTTAGTTAGATAAACCAGCGAGCCTCCCCGCTCGCACTATAAAATCAAAATTGAGCTGCTCCCAGAAACAATATCAAAAGTCAAAAATATGAGTTATTATAGGCGATCGAGAAACCATTATATTTTTTGCTGGGGCTGATAGCGTGCCTAATCGTCTTCCTCTAATATCTCTGTTACTCGCACTCGGTTTGTGGACAATGCCCAAGCCCGTTGCCTGTCAGGCACTCCTGCCTTACACCCTGCAAATCGACTCAGCCGGACTCGAACAGACAGCCTTGAGCCTTGCAGAACGAGCCGTTCAGCTAGCGAGACTCCAGCAGTTCCAACTCGCCGTCCCCAGCGCCGAACTCGCGACGCAGTTAGCCCCCAAGAATGCTCAAACTTGGACTTTGTTAGGCAGCTTGTACCTTCAAATCGAGCAGTTTGACAAAGGCATTGAAGCTTTAGGGCAAGCTCAATCTCTGTCGCCAGAAAATGCGTCAATTAAATTTGTCTTGGGAGAAGCTCACTTTCGGAAAGCGAACTACGAGAAAGCAGCCGAATACTTGCAAGCAGGGTTAAAAATAAAGCCCGACACTCCGGGCGCATTATTTGATTTAGGTAACGCTTTTTACAAGCTAAAGCAGTTCGATCGCGCGATCGCCCAATATGAAAAAGCCTTTGCTTTAGAAAAAAAACTCTGGCCGGCTGTCAACAATATTGGATTAGTCAAATACGAAATGGGAGATATCGATAACGCCATCCGCCGCTGGCAAGAAGCGATCGCGATCGACGACAAAGCAGCAGAACCAATGCTAGCTCTAGCAGTAGCACTTTACACCAAAGGCGACAAAGAAAAAGGTTTATCCCTGGGAGAAGCCGCCCTGAAATTGGACAAACGCTATGCCACAGTAACTTTTCTCAAAGACAACCTCTGGGGCGATCGCTTGATTGCAGCCACCCAAAACTTCCTGGCAACTCCCCAAATTAAAGCAGCACTCGCCAAAATTCAAGACGCCCCACCATCTCCCCAATTGTAACTAGAATTCTAGTTAGGTTAGTCGTGAGGATGGAGAGTCCTAAAAGCATTTTTTAGCTGAGGAGCCGTGTAAAAATAACTTGATCAGGTGCATTGCTAAACTGTATTTAATTTAAAGGCTCCAATTAAAAAGTTACGCAACTTATTTTTACATGATTCCTGAGCAAAAATGTACTCTTGGATATGGATTCCAAGGCAGATCCTTAGAATCAGTTAATCCAATCTCCAATTTGAAATCTAAAATCTAAAATCCCAAGTCTAAAATAATATTACCAAGAAGAATGGGTTTAAAGTTTAAAGCCTCCTCCTTTTAGGGGAAAATAAAACAAAATTATTCATTGCTCCAATCCTCTTCGTTTTATGGAGAGATAGCTGTCCCAGCTCAACTGTCAACTGTCAACTGTCAACTGTCAACTGAACTATGACATCTACTACGATGATCGCCACTCCCCTAACCTGGACACAACTAGAAGCCCTTACCGACTTTCAAGTCGATACAGTCAACGGCCCCACCAACTCTCAATCCCGCTTGCGCCTCTTCGGAAAAACCGAATCCGATGTGAGAGTCACCCTGTACCGCGACAATCATGGCTGGTGTCCCTATTGCCAAAAAATCTGGCTGTGGTTGGAAGAAAAACAAATTCCCTACCGCATTGAAAAAGTTACCATGTTCTGCTATGGGGCAAAAGAAAGTTGGTACAAGCGTAAAGTGCCGTCGGGAATGTTACCCGCGATCGAACTAGACGGCCGCATCATTACCGAAAGCGATGATATCTTAATCGCCCTCGAACAAGTCTTCGGCCCCTTGAGTTTGGGCATGAAAAACCCCGAAGTCCTTCCGCTGCGGCGCCTAGAGCGACTGCTGTTTAGAGCGTGGTGCTCTTGGCTGTGCTACCCGGCGAGTTCAACCGCAATAGAACAACACAACCGCAAGCAATTTATCAGCGTCGTCGCCGATGTCGAAGCAGCACTCGCGCGATCGCCCGGGCCATATTTTCTGGATGAGTTTGGCACTGCGGATGTAATTTTTACGCCCTACGTCGAACGGATGAATGCCAGTCTTTACTATTACAAAGGATACTCGCTGCGGGAAGAAAACCCGCGCTTTGCTGACTGGTTTGCAGGGATGGAAAGTCGCCCCACCTATCGCGGCACTCAAAGCGACTTCCACACGCACGTCCACGATTTGCCACCTCAAATGGGCGGGTGCTATGAAAACGGTGAACCGCAGATGCTAGTCAACAAAACCCGCGTAGATAATGGGCCTTGGGCCGGACTCCCGGATGTCATGTATCCAGAACCGGAAACCTCCCGCGCTGAAGCACTCCAGCGCGTCATCAAACACCGCCACAAGATCGTTCAAGTCAACCCTGCTGATGACAACTTATTCGATGAGGCTTTGCGCTGTGCTTTAACTTTGATGGTGACTGGCGAAAGTTGTACGCCGCCGGTTGGTTCTGATGGGGCTTTGCGGTATTTGCGCGATCGGGTAAATGTGCCCCGCGATATGTCCATTTACGCGGCCAAACGGCTGAGGGAAAGCTTAGAGGAAACTGCCGCCCTCGTGGGTGACGGTCAAGGTGAGCCTATTCCCGTGAAGCACCGGCGAGATCAAGATCCGGCTAATTTTGTATAGGGGGGCGATCGGAATCAGGCGAAACGATCGTTGCTGCTGCTGGCGCAATGACTCACGCGCTTAGTTGGTGATGCAGGAGAATAATCGAGCTGACGGGGTGACAGGTTGCCTGAAAATCAGACAGTCCGGCAATCCTAGACAAATCGCCTAAAAAAAGATAGGGCAAGAAAGCTTCGGGAGCATCTCAGTTTTGCATTTGTAGTGCTGTCCCCGCTCGCACTCAAAGAAAAAATGCTTTTTACCAAAATGAGATGCTCCCTTTAGAAACTTTCCATTAAGGTTTTTTCTTGAGCGTAAACATCGCGCAATTGTTGCAATGCTGAGGCAGAAATTACCAATTTAACTGTAGCGACTAATTTACCCCACTCGTGCAAGCTGTCAACTGAAACAGCGGCTTTGAAGTTGTACGTATAAAATTTAGTCCAAAATTCTGGTGCTTGGGTGCGTTTCCAGCGTTTGTACCAGCCGAGATAGTCTTGGGTGCAGGCCGGTTTTACTTCTAAGATTGGGGGGAAATCGGCGTAGCTGACGAATCTGCTGAGGCCTTTGGCGTGTACGTACACCATGTTGTGACAGCATTCGATTCGGTAAATTTGGTCGGGCGTGATGTTGAACAAAAGTGCTACGGTTTCTTCGGTGACAAATCTCGATCGCGGATTGACCATCAACGATTTGTGAATAATTTTTGAGGCGCCGATCGCTGACGACGATCTTAACTGATTCTCTAATATCATTGTAGTTGCATCTGGTGGTGGTAGCTCAGTCTATCTGCTAGGTGCGATCGACAGTAATTATCTCTCGGCATTAATTATAACGGGCGATCGCCTTTAGTTTCGTTGACTCTGCCGCCAAACGGATACAAGCGCCGATTTCTCCCGTAAGCGGCCCCAAATTTTAGACCAACGTTCCAGCTTCTAGATTCATCTTTAGAGTCAATCTAAAATCTAAAATCTAAAATCTAAAATCGAATGACCTGGGCGATCGCTTTTTGCTATATTATACTAAATCCAAAATTTTGTAAATAGTTTATATGAGTAAAGGTTTAGTCAGGTTGCGGGTTCGAGAGTTGGCGGCCGAGAAGGGATGGACGCTGAAGGAGGTTGCCCAGCGATCGGGCGTGGGGTACAGTACGATTAGCAATTATGCCCGCTCTCAGGGGATGGCGATGGTTGACTTTGCCGCAGTGTACAAGTTGGCCCGCACTTTTGACGTGATGATTGAGGATTTTGTGGTCATCATGGAAAAGTAGGTGCTGTTTGGCGATCGAGTTTTGATTGGGCGATCGACCTTTTGGTAGAAATTATAGCAGTTTTAAATGCGATCGACAATTGCCCCGAAATTCGGACACGGCAGTGCCGTTTCCCTGCGGGAAATTTGACGATCAAAGCAACAGTAATTGTAGGGTGTGGATCCTGCGAAGAATCCCTAACTTGCATATCGAAAATCTCAAAGATCCGCACCTCTGCACTCGCCAGATCGCAAATAAAGTCGATCGCCTAAAATCAAACTAACCCCCTAGAGCCTGAAAATAGGATAACTGTCAAACTTTCTTTTGCATTCCGCCATTTCCTAACTCTTAAACTGCAAATACTCCATTTTAAAATCTAATACGGTTTACTTAAGATTGTCTTTCGAGAGGAACGAAGCAAACTGTATCTATTTTTCATGGGAGTTTCACGACTAGCAGTACATGAGTGAACCGTATTGCTTTATATATAAGAAAGAGCGCTGAAGCGCAACTACGTACCTTTATTATCTTAAGTGAACCGTATTGCTTTATATATAAGAAAGAGCGCTGAAGCGCAACTACGTACCATTATTGTCTTAAAATCTACATTTTTCCATGACAAATGCAATCGATTGAAATATCGAGAACCAGAAATATTGATTCCAAATCTAAAATCCAAAATCTCAAATCGAATGACTCATAGCCTCAGCCAAATGCTTCTTCAAAGTCGCTTCTGGTAAGGGCCCTTTTAAATGACTCCAAGGCAAAACCTGATTTAAATCCCACTCTTGGAAAACATAAAAATCCATTTCCGGTAACTCTCCCCGCAACTCCTTAAAAGCCCGCCGATAACTTCCCAAAGTATCTCCGTAGTGTCGCACTAATTCCAACAGCTTAGACAATCTGCGATCGCCCTTTGATAGCAAACCCTGAATCACAGACCAGTTATAGCTTTCAGGTCTAAATTCTAATCCCAACTTCCGCAATTCTTTATCTAAAAACTTCAGCCTCTTCTCTGCATCTTTATTCACACCAAACCACTGAAAAGGAGTATGAGATTTCGGGACAAAAGTGCTGCATCCCAGAGTCAAGCGCAAACCCGGAGCGGCTTTTCTAATCGCCTTCATCATCGCCACTGTCTCCTCCAAATCCTCCATCTCTTCGCCGGGGATTCCCGCCATACCGTAAAGCTTAATCCCTTTTAAGCCACCAGCCTTAGCATTAATAGCAGCTTGAATAATTTCATCGTTAGTGAGTTTTTTATTCACAATCTTGCGAACTTGTTCGCTACCACTTTCCACCGCAATCGTCACAGACTTGCTATCTCTGTTTGTCAATATTTCCGCTAACTTAACTGTCACCGTGTTCGTGCGTACCGAAGAAAGACTCAGCCGCACTCCGTCGTATTTCGGATGGTTTAAATGCTCCAGCAATGCTTCAAATTCTGGGTGCTGAGTCACAGAAGCACCCAACAAACCCAAACGATTAGTCACAGCTAAACCGCGATCGATCGCCGGAATTAGCGAATCCTCCAAACTCGCAGTTCTAAATGGTAAAGTGAGATAACTTGCCAAACAGAAACGGCACATTTCTGGGCAACTCCGCACCACTTCCACCATATAAATATTTTCCCAAGCCGCTTTTTCTGTCACTACAGTAGAAGCAGACAAAGTATTGCCGCGATAAGTCTGTTTTTCCACCATACTAGGAATTTCAGAATCCACAGGATGAATCGATTTAATCCCCTCCGTGGCATCCAAATAAGTTACTTCGTACAAACTAGGAACGTAAACCCCAGGAACTTGCGCTAAATGCCGCAATTTAGTTTGTCTGTCGGCACTACGAACTTCTTTACAAGCATCAATAAAATTATCAATGAGATGTTCGCCATCTCCCAGCAAAATTACATCAAAAAAATCTGCAAAAGGTTCCGGATTCGCCGTAAGAACCGGGCCGCCACCAAATACTATTGGATGATTGTCAGTTCTTTTTGAAGCCCAAATCGGAATTTCTAGAGATTCCAATAAATTGAGAATATTTACATAATCGAGTTCCCAAGAAAGCGAAAATCCCAGCAATTCTGGATGTCGGGGAAGTGGTTCGTTGATATCAGTAAATAAACGGCTGACTTCAATATCCGATCGCACGGCCAAAGTTGCCCACACTATCTGATAGCCGAGACTGGTAATCCCAACCGTGTACTCGTTGGGAAATGCAAAAATAGTCGGAATAGCATCAGCATCGGGGGTTGCTGGGGCAAATAGCAGGCGTTCTTCGGCAAATGGATTAGGGGTCACTGGCAAGTTTAGCTTTAGGAAAATAATATCTGTTTCTTTTCTAATTTTATGCTATGGACTGACCGCCGGACAGCGATCGCCTGCGGAGATACGGATAATAAATTTGTGTCATCCGCGTATCCATGTTGGGCGTTGATGACTAACAACCGTAGGAGTTACGCACTCGCCCACAAAGAAACCGGGTTTTTTTAACTCTTATTGAGAGTTTTAAGCAAGTATTGGTTAAAAAATCCGGTTTTCCATCGCCAGTGCCGAAATCCTAAACTATTGAACCTTTTTGCCGCCCAACCAGTCTAAGGCATACAGAATTAACCAATAGTTCCCCCAGCAGCTACTATGAAACTGAAACTCAAACATGGGGCATTATTTCTCTACTTGTGGCTGTGCCCGATCGCCTCCAGCAGCGCCGCCAGTCCCCCCGACAATTCCAAAATTCTGCATCTCCTCAACCGCATTAGTTTTGGCCCGCGATTGGGCGATATCGAAAAAGTGCGATCGCACGGCACAGAAAATTACATCCAACAGCAACTCTCCCCAGAAACCATCCCCGAACCTCAGAACCTTACCTCTCGCATCAACAGGTTAGAAACCCTGCAAAAAACACCAGCAGAACTCTTTGTCGAATACGGTGTCCGCCGATCGCAAAACGGTCAAAAACCAACGCCAGAAGCAATCAGAGCCGCCAGCATCAAGGCTCGGATAATTCTCCAAGAAGCAGTTAAAGCTCGTTTATTGCGATCGGCAGAAAGTCCCCGCCAATTGCAAGAAGTTATGGTGGATTTTTGGTACAATCACTTTAATGTTTACTCAGATAAAGGATTAAATAAACTCTGGGTAGGAGCCTACGAACAAGAAGCAATTAGACCCTACGCTCTGGGTAAATTCCGGGACTTGCTAGGTGCAACTTCCCGTCATCCTGCCATGTTGTATTATTTAGATAATTGGCAAAATACCGATCCAAAAAGTATCGGAGCCAAAGGCGGATTTCGGGGATTAAATGAGAATTATGCGCGGGAGTTAATGGAGCTGCATACCTTAGGCGTCAATGGGGGTTATACGCAACAAGATGTTATCGCATTAGCTCGCATTTTTACAGGTTGGGGATTTGGGCCGCGACCATCTGAAAAGGACGGTTACAGCTTTTATTTTGATGCCAAACGCCATGATTTTAGCGATAAAATATTTCTCGGGAAAACTATCAAAGGTTCGGGCGAAACCGAGGGAAAACAAGCTTTAAATATTTTAGCCAAAAGCCCAGCCACAGCCAAACACGTCAGTTATAAATTAGCTCAATATTTTGTGGCTGACAGCCCGCCAAATGCGTTAGTCGATCGCCTCAGCCAGCGCTTTCTCGAAACTGATGGAGATATCCGCGAAGTCTTAAATACTTTGTTCCGCAGCCGAGAATTCTGGGATAAAAAAAATTACAGCGCTAAGTTTAAAACTCCCTACCAATACGTTATATCGGCGGTGCGATCGACAAATAAGACAGTAGAAAATTTTCAACCGCTGTACACAACTTTGCTACAGCTAGGAATGGCACCTTACGGCTGCCCAACTCCCGACGGTTACAAGAATACTCAAGATGCTTGGCTGAATCCAGATGCGATCGCCCGTCGGTTGAGTTTTGTCACGGCTTTGGCCACCAATCCCTTGTATTTAAACTCTCCTCCCGCTGACAACAATCAGTCGGGATGGATGTTACCTGCGATCGCAACTCCTTCTAACTCCTCTTTGCCAATGGGCCCGAGAAATAGCAACCAGTTAATAGATCCGTCGCAGTTAGCTAATATTTTGGGGAATGATTTCTCGGCGAATACCAAAAGTGCGATCGCCTCCAGTCCGGCTAATTTACGCCCCGCTTTGATTTTGGGCAGTCCAGAATTTATGCGCCGATAAAAGAAGGAAGAAGGAAGAAGGAAGAAGGAAGAAGGAAGAAGGAAGAGGGAAGAAGGAAGAAGGAAGAAGGAAGGGAGCATCTCAGTTTTGCATTTATAGTGCTGTCGAGAACTCGCGTGGGTGTATAAGCACGCGAGCGGGGACAGCACTACAATAAAAAATGCTTCTTGTAAAACTGAGATGCTCCCAGAGGGAAGAGCGTTAGCACTTTAACTTCCAATTACCAATTCCCAATTACCAATTCCCAATTACCAATTACCAATTACCAATTCCCAATTACCAATTCCCAATTACCAATTACCCATTACCCATTACCCATTACCAATTACCAATTACCAATTACCAATTACCCATTACCCATTACCAATTACCAATTACCCATTACCCATTACCGATTACCCATTACCCATTACCCATTACCCATTACCCATTACCCATTACCATGAACAGACGCCAATTTTTAATCCAAACCGGATTGCTTTCAACTTCGACAATTATGTCTGTCGGACTCCACGGTTTAGCCGTGAAAGCCGCCGCACCCAAGAACAGCAAACGATTAATTGTCATCTTTTTGCGCGGCGCAGTCGATGGCTTAAACGTAATTGTTCCCTACCAAGAAGCGAATTACTATCAATCTCGACCCAAAATAGCTATCCCAAAACCGGGGCTGCAAGGCGGTGCGATCGACCTTGACGGCCGTTTTGGACTCCACCCCGCACTCAGCGCGATCGCCCCGCTGTGGCAGCAAGGAACCCTCGCATTTGCCCACGCTTGCGGTTCTCCCGATCCCACCCGATCGCACTTCGAGGCGCAAGACTACATGGAAAGTGGCACTCCCGGCAAAAACAAGACCCCCGACGGCTGGATGAACCGCCTGCTGTCAGTCATATCCGCCAATTCCCCCGTCCAAGCCTTGAATGGTGGCACCTCCACACCCCGCATCCTGTCGGGAAAAATGGCAGTTGCCAGCTTTAGACTAGGTAAAAATGCCAGCCGCCCGATCGCCATTGACAAACCCCAAATCGGTACCGCATTCGATCGACTTTACAGCGATAGCGACCAACTAGGTCAAGCATACCGAGAAAGTCGCGCCGCCCGCCAAACCCTGCTGGCTAACTTAGATGCAGAAATGAAAGCCGCCAATAACGGCGCACCCTTAGCCGATGGTTTCCCCGGCGACGCGACGCAATTGGGGCGGCTGATGGCGAGAGACTCCAGCATTCAGCTAGCTTTCCTCGCCCTCGGAGGCTGGGATACCCACATCAATCAAGGAAGTTCCCAAGGCCAATTAGCCGCAAGATTGCGCCCTCTGGGACAGGGTTTAGCGAATTTGGTGCAGGGATTGGGTGATGTTTACTCCGAAAGTGCGATCGTAGTTATCTCAGAATTCGGCCGCACTGTGCGCGAAAACGGTAACGGCGGCACGGATCACGGACACGGAAATGCGATGTGGCTTTTGGGTGGTAATATTAAGGGCGGCAAAGTTTATGGCGAGTGGCCGGGATTGGATGAAAGTCAGTTGTATCAAAAGCGCGATTTAGCCGTGACGACGGATTTTCGAGATGTAATTGCTACTTTGTTGCAGAGTCATTTACGGCTGGATGGGGAAAAGGTCGATCGAGTTTTTCCCGGTTATCAATCAAATCGAATCGTTGGGTTAGTTTCAACAGTTGACAGTTGACAGTTGACAGTTGACAGTTTGATAGCGACCTCTACCCTTAAGTTCGAGGATTGGAATAATGAATAGTCTGATTTTAATTTCTCCCTCAAAGGGAGAGGCTTTCAACCAATTCTTCTGGTAAATGAGTGAGAAACCCGTAGGGTGCGTCGCCATTCACAATCTCTCAAAAAAATCGACTTTTCGAGTAGCGACGCACCTGTGTTATCGCCAGCAGAGTGCAAACAACATTCGTTTGACTCCGCCAACAATTATGTCGTACAAAGACTTGATAAAAATCCTATTACTCTGAAATAGAATCGCTATCATCTCGGTTTCTCGGCGGCGGTGCACCGTGAAAAGTTGCAATCAGCAAACAGATAATCCCAGCATTAATAAACACATCGGCCAGATTAAATACCGGGAACCGAATGATCCGAAAATCGATAAAATCTACAACGTGGCCCAAAATAAATCGATCGATCCCGTTACCCAGTGCGCCCCCCAAAATCAAACCGTAGCCAGCTTGTTCCCAGCGGTTAATTCGCGGCCCGAACCAAGCCAAAATCATCAATCCCACACTCACACCCAAAGACAGCCAGCGCAACCAACTCGCCCCACCATTGCTAAACAAACTAAAAGCCGCACCGGTATTAACAACATAAGTGAAGTGAAATATCCCCGGTAACAGCGGCTGAGTCTGCGGAGGAACCGTCAAGTCAAAATTTTGCACCACCCAAAACTTGCTCAGGTGGTCTAAAACTAAACTGATAATAGCAGCTACCCAGAACAAGGGATTTCTTTTAAAACGCATGGATTAGGGAATAAAAGATAGGGCATCGGGCATGGGATAATTCACTCAAATCTCGCGTTTCAGCAGTTTAGCCGATCTTTCCCACCCGCAGCGAGATGACTTTCCCGTTGCAGAATGATACTATAACCCAATTTTGCACAATTACCAATGCCCTATGCCCTATGCCCTATGCCCTATGCCCCAATTCCCCAATTAATAAAACATCAAGCGGCGCAAAGTAAATGACAGAAGTGCGATCGCACAAACCACAGCCAATTGGCCTGGCAGAGGATAAACAGAATATTTCAGAATCTCATTCAATAAAGGTGTTTTTTTACCCGGAATCAGCAAGTAATTAAAAATCAGATAAATTAAGCCGATCGCGTGAACTGTAAATAAACCGCACAAACAACTAAAAGCGATCGATTCCAACCGCGAAGCAACCTTAAAAGCGACCCAGCCGCACACCCAAGCACCAGGCACGAAACCCAACAAATACCCAAAACTCGCTTCTTTAATGTAGCCGATGCCGCCACCTTGAGCAAAAACTGGCCACAAAGTCAATCCTAATACCAAATAGGCAATTTGCGAGAGAGCCGCCGCATTTTTGCCACCCATGCAGCCTACTAGCAATACTGCTCCAATTTGATAGGTAACACCTAAAGAGTACGCCTGAAGTCCGCGATCGTCCCAAAACCCGATCGGCATTGTCACAGATGCAGGCAAAAAAGTGCCTCCTATCGTTAGGAGCAAACCAATAACAGCCCAGATTAATTCGATAGGAGCAGGCATGATCGTCAAACGGTGTTCGTCAGAAGGTATTCCTCAGATGCCAGCTTCAACGCTAGCAGCATTTAAGTTCTCAATACTAGCACCTTGTCAAAACAACCACCATTGTAGGGTTTTATGGTTCTCAAGTCTGGATGTGCCGATCGCCTAATGTGGAATTGTTCGCGATCGCGCGATCGCATCCTTGTTTCTCTACTAATTTATTTGGCATATATCTAAAAAAATCACACTTGTCAAGCTCATGAATGAATTTAATCTTGGTTAACATTAGATTAAGATAAAATGTAAAGATTTTTAACCTAAGCTTTACTTTCGCGCGATATGCTAGTGCGCGACACCCGTATAACGATCGCAAATTTCTATACTTATGATTTTTCGTATCAACTTGATAAATCCGAATCGTGTTACCACAGCAATTTCTGCTATGGCGATCGCCCTCAGCTTAGCAGCTTGCGGCGGTGGCAGCACCACCAGCAGCAGCCCCAGCCCCGGCAGCGACACCGCAGCAACCCCCGGCGCTGCCCCCGTTGCAGCAGCAACCAACACCAAACTCGCCCTCGCCTCAGACGTAGCAATCACAGCAGCAGGCGCATCATTCCCCGCACCTCTATACCAGCGTTGGTTTCAAGACTTCAACAAAATCAACCCCAAAGTACAAATTAACTATCAATCAGTAGGTAGCGGCGCCGGAATCGAACAATTCACCAAAGGCACAGTAGACTTTGGCGCTAGCGACACCGCCATGAAAGACGACGAAATCGCCAAAGTTCCAGCAGACAAAGGCGTGATTTTGTTGCCCATGACAGCCGGCAGCATCGTTATCGGCTACAACCTGCCAGACGTACCCGAACTCAAACTGCCACGGGATGTTTACACAGAAATCTTCCAAGGTAAAATTACCAAGTGGAACGACCCCAAAATTGCCGCAGCCAATCCAGGCGCTAAATTGCCAGACCAAGCCATCACCGTCATCCACCGTTCCGACGGTAGCGGTACAACAGCCGTCTTCACCAAACACCTGAGTGCCATCAGCCCTGACTGGAAAACCGCAGTAGGTGACGGCAAAACAGTAGAGTGGCCCAAAACAGGTACTTTTATTGGTGCAAAAGGCAACGAAGGCATCACAGCCCAAATCCTGCAAACCGCAGGCAGCGTCGGCTACATAGAATACGGCTATGCCAAAAACAACAACGTCAAATTTGCATCTTTGCAAAACAAAGCAGGCACCTTTGTCACACCTACCGACGACTCAGCTTCTAAAGCTCTAGCAACAGTGCCCCTGCCGGAAAACCTGCGAGCATTTATCGAAGACCCAGAAGGCGCTGAATCCTATCCAATTGTCACCTACACTTGGATGCTCGTCCCCAAAAAAGTTGCTGACCCCAACAAAGCTAAAACCATCGAGGCAATGGTTGAATACGGCTTAAATGAAGGTCAAAAAGTTAGTTCTGAATTGGGCTACGTTCCTTTGCCTGCAAGTGTTAAAGAAAAAGTAGCCGCGGCGGCCGACGGCATCAGCGCCGACTACAAAATTGAAGTTGCCAAATAGCGATTGAAGGAAGAAAGAAGAGAGATATTTCTGTAGGGGCGGATTCACCAACAATAATTGCCTAAAACCAATAATCTCGTAAACCCGCCCCCACCCAAAGGTAAATCGCAATCTACGTCTTTCAAAATCAAAGCGGCGGGCTTCACCAGAAATATTTGTTGAAAAGTCACGGGATTAATCAACCCGCCCCTTTGATTTTTTTATTCTTTTTCTTTCTGCTTTCTTCCAGCTAGCTTTTTCTTAAAATTAATCTTTCTCACTACTATTATTTGGGTTTTTTGTTTATGGTTTCAGATAATAATAGCCCTCAATTAGAGAGTCGATCGCGCTCAAGAGCAGAAAAGTCGTTAGACCAAGCCTTTATCTGGCTGACGCGCATTTTGGGCATCGGAGTGGGTGTAATCTTGCTGGTAATCGCCGTGACGGTTGCTTATAGAGCGTTACCTGCGATTCAACAGTACGGTTTGGGATTTCTATTTAGCAGTAGCTGGAATCCGGTTAAAGAAGAGTACGGCGCGCTGCCGATGATTTATGGGACGATCGTCAGTTCGGCGATCGCGCTCCTAATTGCGGTACCATTAGGAGTAGGGACTGCAATCTTCCTGAGCGAAGATTTTTTGCCGCTCCCAGTACGCACAGCTTTAGTTTTTTTAGTAGAACTTTTAGCCGCCATTCCCAGCGTAGTCTACGGTTTGTGGGGAATTGCTGTATTGATTCCCATACTTACCAGCATCGGAAAGTTTCTCAACGGTAACTTTGGATGGCTGCCGATTTTTAGCACTCCGCCAGTTGGCCCGGGAATGTTACCTGCCGGAGTAATCTTGGGAATCATGACTTTGCCCATTATTACTGCTATCTCCCGCGACTCTTTAGCCAGTCTCCCGCCCGAATTGCGACAAGCATCTCTAGGTTTGGGAGCAACTCGCTGGACAACAATTTTTAGAGTGCTAGTACCCGCAGCTTTTTCCGGGATTGTCGGCGGAATCATGCTCGGCCTGGGCCGCGCGATGGGAGAAACAATGGCAGCCACCCTGTTAATTGGCAATTCCAATCAGTTAAGTGCTTCTGTGCTAGCTCCTGCAAATACTATTGCTTCTTTGATGGCAAATCAATTTGCCGAAGCTTCCGGCTTGCAAGTGTCTGCTCTGATGTACACGGGACTAATTCTGTTTATCATGACGCTGATTGTTAATGTTTTGGCAGAGTGGATTGTTTCTCAAGTAAGAGCCAAGTACAACTAGAAGTTTGCCACAATTTCCTAATAGCTTTATTTATGTCAAATCCCGTCCCTGACGAGAATTCTTTAGAACAGAAAGTAGGCAGTTTAAAGAAGGTCAAAAATAGCCCTAGAACTCTGTTAAATCTGGCGATGACCGGAATAGCTGGAGCTTGTATGGCTATCACTCTGCTGCCTTTGTTTGCAGTCCTTTCCTACGTAACCATACAGGGTTTTAACCGCCTAAATTTAGACTTATTTACCAAATTGCCACCCCCGCCTGGACTGTCGGGAGGCGGTATCGCTAACGCAATTATCGGTACATTAATGACCGTAGGAATTGCCTCTCTAATTGCTGTTCCTTTTGGCGTATTGGCCGCCGTTTATTTGTCAGAGTTCAGCAGCGGCGAAGTCGCTCGCTGGGTGCGCTTTGCAACTAATGTCCTCAGCGGAGTTCCATCGATTATTGCAGGTGTATTTGCCTACGGTTTGTTCGTGGTAAATATGGGAGGTTTTTCGGCAATTGCAGGAGGCGCGGCGCTGGCTGTGCTGATGTTACCGACGATTGTGCGGACTACTGACGAAGCTCTACAAATTGTCCCGCAGGATATCAGATGGGCGTCGGTTGGTGTGGGTGCTTCTAATTATCAAACAGTGTTGCAGGTGGTTTTACCTGCGGCAATTCCGGCTATTTTAACTGGTGTGACTTTGGCGGTTGCTCGCGCTGCTGGTGAAACTGCTCCTTTGATTTTCACGGCGCTGAATTCGCCTTTTTGGCCGGCTGGATTTGATAAGCCAACTCCGAGTCTTTCGGTTTTGGTTTACAACTTTGCAACGGTTCCTTTTAAGGCACAGAAAGAATTGGCTTGGGCTGCTTCTTTGATTTTGGTGTTGATGGTTTTGCTGACGAGTATTCTGTCTCGTTGGGCTACTCGCCAAAAGGTTTATTGAAGTCATTAGTTATTTGTTATTTGTTATTTGTTATTTGTCATTCGTTGGGGGTGGCCAAGAACCAATAACCAATCACCAATAACATTTTCATTTGTAAAATTCGATTGGAGTATTAAGTGTATGATGAATCTGGCAAATAAGACTGAAACTGTTTTACGTACTGAGAATATCAATATTTTTTACGGCGCTTTTCACGCGGTAAAAAATGTTTGCATGGAGATTCCCAAAAATCAGATTACTGCTTTAATTGGGCCGTCTGGCTGCGGTAAAAGTACAATTCTGCGATGTTTTAACCGCCTCAATGATTTGGTTAACGGTTTTCGTTTAGAAGGCCGAATTGATTATCACGGTCAAAATCTTTACGATCCTGATATTGATGCTGTGGAGGTGCGCCGCAAGATTGGGATGGTGTTTCAAAAGCCGAATCCTTTCCCGAAGTCGATTTATGACAATATTGCTTACGGTGCGAGGGTGAATAACTATAAGGGAGATATGGATGAGTTGGTGGAAAAGTCGCTCAAACAAGCTTATTTGTGGGATGAGGTAAAGGATAAGCTGAAGCAAAGCGGTTTTTCGCTTTCGGGTGGCCAGCAGCAGCGTTTGTGTATTGCTCGGGCGATCGCAATTAATCCTGATGTAGTATTGATGGATGAACCTTGCGCTTCCCTTGACCCGATTTCGACGATTAAGATTGAGGAGTTGATGCGGGAACTCAAGGAGAAGTATACGATTGTAATCGTGACTCACAATATGCAGCAGGCTACTCGGGTTTCTGACTTGACTGCTTTTTTCAATGCTAAACTTTCTGACGATGGGAAGCGGTTTGGCTATCTTGTGGAGTGCGACAGGACTGAGGTGATTTTCCAAAATCCGAAGGAAGAGTCTACTATGGATTATGTTAGCGGCCGTTTTGGTTGATTTGCCGGAGTCTCCAACAGGTTGAAACAATCACGCTACACCAACGACGACAATCAAATTGGTTCGTAGTGAGGACTTTAGTCCTCATCCGTCACAGGACTAAAGTCCTTACTACGAACCAATTCGGACTTGACACTCCTCGGCCTTAAGGCACGAGGATTCTTAAGACATTTCGATCTTAATATCCCGCGCAAGCGTGGGTTCTTGGGCGCAATCCTTTTGCCTTAAAAGGTGGGCTGCTATCCTTGTCTTACAACAAGCTCCTCAAGCGTTTAGGGATTTAAAATCCCTGGTTTCACGTCCTGGCCCGCGTACCATTTCTAAAACTTGATCTTTAGTTGTTTGTGATTGACTTTAATTACGATTTTTCCTGGCTTTGCAGCGAGATACTTAATCCTTAAAATCTAATTTTAGACTAGAATTGATTGCCCCCAAAGTCAATACTATGTTACATTACTTAATTATGGAAAAAGCCGGCCACTGAAGAAAGGGTTTTAAACCCAATTTCTTGATAACTGAAGAATCCCGGTTTCTTGGAGGAGCCGAGATTCTTGGTTTTTATGTTTAAAAGCTCGATCGTACTTTTTGCAGATACAAGTAGCTGATTTTGTTGAAGAAGTTCTCGAAAAGCTCACATCTTCTTCATCCAATACTTTAACAGGTTTTCTTTGACCATGTTTTGTCGCATCACTTCTAGCAAGTATTCCTGAGCTTGGTCTTGACTCAATGTTTTGACTTGTTCGCGCAGCAGTTGCAATTTAAACTGCTGTTCCATGCTGAGGCTGGTTGTAGGCATATCCATAAAATCGCTCCTCCAGTTTGTTACGTGAGATCGATGCGAGATAGATCGGAATGACGTTCCGCAGGCTTTGTTGTGTTCCCTCTATTGTAAACTATCATAACATCTGCTTGACAATATGTCCAAAGTACACATTTTGAAACTAATTTGTGTCGCAAAAGTACATCTAAGTGGGGGGAGCTTTATCATAAAACAGGGATAAAAACCGGGAAGCCTAAGCCAAAGGAGCTATTTTGTATGGATGCAATGGAGTTTTTTCAGAGCAGTGCTGGGGAGTGGCGATCGCAGCGCAGCACTCACCATCTGGCTTTTCGCCAAGCGGAGATTGGAGATTCAAATATTCAAGTAACGGCGCTGGGTGCGGATGACGATCGAGTGGCTGAGATTTGCCAGATGCACGAAGTCGATCCGAGTCGGGCTGCTGGGGGAGCGTTTGTGACTTGGCACGGCACTATGGCGTGGGATAAGGATGATGAGAATCATAAGGGGTCTACCGTATTCGCGATCGTCCCCGATCCTGAAAATCCGCGGCAGGGTTTGATGTTGCGGGAACGGGGCTACGCGGAAATTGTGCCGGTGGCTGGCCGTTTTGAGATGGATGATGAAGATGCGCTGTTGCTGATTACCGAATACGAGACCATGAGTTCGATCGAGCGTTTTTGGTTTGCGACTCCGAACGTGCGGATGCGGACAAGTGCGGTAAAGCGCTTTGGCGGTTTCAGCACATCGACTTTTTGTACGGAAGTTCGAGTGGAACCAGACTCCGATGCAGCTAAGCCAGCAGCAGAGGATCAAGCCCCTCCCAGCCAGTTTTACTCGGCTCTGGGCTGGTAATTTATTTTGCTGCCCACTGCCCACTGCCCACTGCCCACTGCCCACTGCCCACTGCCCACTGACAACAAATGTTACAGATTGTTGCAAAAATTCAGGAAAATCGGATTTAGATTGCGGGAATCCCCTAATCTGTATGTTGGTTAGTTGTATCCGTTATGCTGGCAGCTCGCGGTGTCAACTATTTCTGAAATTTGAGATAACGGAGATTTTAACGTGGCGCTTCCTTTATTAAGCTACGCCCCCAAGAGTCAAAACCAGCGCGTTGCTGGTTATGAAGTAGGGGGCGACGAGCAGCCCAGAGTTTTCACAACTGAAAATGTGCTCTCGTCCGGGGACATGGAAAATTTGATTTGGGCTGGATATCGTCAGATTTACAGCGAACACCAAATCCTGAAGAGCAACCGCCAAAAGTCTTTGGAGTCGCAACTCAAGTTCGGCCAAATTACTGTGCGGGATTTCATTCGCGGTTTGGCGACTTCGGGGCCTTTCTTGGAGCGGAATTACCAAACTAACAGCAACTACCGGTTTGTGGAAATGTGCGTGCAGCGCGTTTTGGGCCGGGATGTGTACAGCGATCGCGAAAAGATTGCTTGGTCGATCGTAGTTGCAACCAAGGGGCCTCAAGGGTTTATTGACGAATTGGTCAATAGCGATGAGTACCTCGACAACTTCGGCTACGATACAATTCCTTACCAAAAACGCCGAATTTTGCCTCAGCGTGTTGGAGGGGAAACTCCTTTCAATTTGAAGACACCTCGCTACAACGAGTACCACCGCTCGCAGCTTGGCTTCCCGCAAATCATTTGGCAGAGTACAGTTCGCCGTTTTGTTCCTCAAGAACAGCAAGCGAAGGCTGGCGATCCGTCGAACTATTTGAATATGGCTCGGAATATGTCCATGCCTGCTACTCCGCCGCAGCGCGTATCTCTGGCTAATATCAATATTGCCACGATGGTTCCTCGCCGCTAATTGATACTGCTTGGTACTATTGTTTGTGTCGGGCTATGGATTTAATCGATCAGTTTTTAGGCTGAGAGAGTTTTGAGTCTTGAGCCCACATTCCGCAGATATTCGATCGGATTTAATTTCAAAAGAATTCAGAATTCTCAAAACCTCAAATAATTGCTCTGCAATCATTTGAGGCTTTTTTCA